>JAYVZR010000492.1:0-8064 GCA_043783135.1 Ferruginibacter sp.
ACTTCTGTTTCTTTACCAAAATCTATCATACTACCGTCGATACCATACCTGCTGGCACGCCATTTATTTTCGTTTATTAGTGCACGTGAGTAGGTCATAAAATTAAGGTTTTGGCTGCGCAGCTTATACAGCTTTGCACACAATGCCTGAAAAAGTGCAGCAATGGCAATGGTTTCCTGCACCGTCATGGGTATATCGCAAATACGGAATTCAACGGTATTAAAAAAAGGATGCACCCGAAGATCCCACCATATTTTTTTTGCATTGTCTATGCAATTGGTCTTTACCAGTAATTTTACATAATTCTCATAAGCTTCGATGCTTTCAAAATAATCGGGTATACCTGTACGGGGAAATTTATCAAATACTTTTGTACGAAAAGATTTATAACCTGTTGTGCGGCCTTCCCAAAAAGGAGAGTTGGTACTTAATGCATACACATGTGGCAAAAAATAGCGGGCCGAATTAGCAATGTGAATGGCCATCTCCCGGTTTTCCATACCAACGTGTACATGCAATCCAAAAATCAGGTTGCTTCTTGCAGCTTCCTGCAGTTCATTTACTATCTCGCTATACCTTACATGGTCTGTTATCAACTGGCTTTCCCAATGACTAAAAGGATGCGTACCAGCAGCGCCTAATTTTAAACCTAAGCTTTCACCAATACCACTAATGGTTTTACGGAGCGTTGAAACATCCATAAATGCTTCATCAATATCCTGGCAAATATCGGTACCTACTTCTACCACGGCCTGGTGCATCTCCGCCTTAACTTTGTCTTTAATAAGTTTTTGGCCTTCGTGAACAATTTTTTGCTCATGGCTTTTTAGCTCCCTTGTCACCGGGTCAATCACCATGTATTCTTCTTCTACACCAATTGTAAAACCTTTGTATGATAAGTTGGCCATTTTAATTTAATTGATAATTGATAAAAAATAATGGATAATTGTTTAATTGATAATTGATAAATTTTAAATTCAGCGTGTTTGTTCTTTTTCGAAATAACTTTATTTTTTTGGATCATTTTTAATGATAAATAATTCTACCGCTGATAATTCAGACAGATAAAATTATAAGACTTTTCGAATTAGGCCATTATACATTGTCAATTAAAAAATTATCCATTAAAACATATCCATTAATAAAGCTTTTGCTTTGCGGCGCTTCTTTTTATATACTCGCCCCAAGTTAAATTATCTTCTCCCTCTTTATGCTCTAAAGCTTTTTCTATAGCATATGTTGCAGCAGTTTCAACTACCCATTCAAAATTTTCTTCACCCACACTCGCTCTTTCCGCATCAGGTGCAGGATTACAAAAATCAATTGCATAAGGTATCCCATCTTTTAGTGCCAGCTCTACAGTATTAAAATCGTACCCCAGATAATGATTTATACGCAACACTATATCTGTCATCATTTTTAATTTTTCTTCACTGGGTTTAAAATCAGCTACGTACCGTAAAGCATGTGGATTGCGGGGTTCGTAGCTCATAATCCGCACATATTTTCCGCCGATGCAATAACAGCGGTAATATTCCTCAAAAACTATTTCTTCCTGCAGCATCATTACCAGTTCACCGGTTTCACCATGCTTTTCAAAAAAATCATTTTTATCAGTTAGTTTATATACACTCTTCCATCCTCCACCGGCAAAGGGTTTCATATAAGCCGGAAACCCTACATAACTAAAAATACTTTCCCAATCCAACGGATAGGCAAGGTTGCTGAAAGATTCACCGTTTGTATCAACAGGCATATCCCTTGAAGGAAGAATAACTGTTTTTGGTACAGGAACATTTATTTTAGTAGATAAACAATTATTGAAAAATTTCTCGTCGGCACTCCACCAAAAAGGGTTGTTGATTACTGCTGTGCCGCATAAAGCTGCATTTTTTAATACCGCCCTGTAAAAAGGGATATCCTGTGATATACGATCTATTATTACAGCATAACCACTACTTTCACCTTGCATTACTTTATCTATTTTCACCGGCTCTGCAATAATGCCTTCTATATTTTTACTGTTCACTCTTTGTACAAAAGCTTCCGGAAAACTTCTTTCTTTACCATGTAAAACCCCAATTTTTTTCATAATTATATTTTTCATAAAAGAACGATTGTTTGAAAATGTTGTTTGGAAGGTAAATCCATTACCGAATGTATTTTTTTCGTTCCAATTTTCCAAATAATACTTGCTGCCCGCTTTAATCAAACAAAAGCCCTATTAACTAAAAAACTTTCCCTCTCTTTGCTTATTTTTGGTGCTATGACAAAAGAGGATACTGCGGGTATTATTATAGAAAATTATGTCATTAAATCTACCTATTTAAAACGGGATGTTATAATAGATTTTTATTTGCCCCTGAATGTTACTGCACCCACTGATATAAGCCTGTTATTGATTAACGACGGGCAAGACCTGGTTACCATGAATTTTGACAAAATACTGGAAAATCTTTACCAGCAAAACGCGATTGCGCCATTATTGTGCGTGGGCATTCATTGCGGTGCCGATAGAAAAAATGAGTATGCAACGGCAAAAATAATTGACTACAAAGGCCGGGGAACAAAAGCAGCGCTATATACTCAATTTGTTTTGGAGGAGCTGTTACCCTTTATCCGCAAAACATATATAGTATTTACTTTTAAAGAAAAATCGTACGCAGGTTTTTCTTTAGGTGGCTTAAGTGCATTGGATATTGTATGGAACAATCAAAACGAGTTTACAAAAGTTGGTGTATTCAGCGGGGCACTATGGTGGCGGGATAAAGACCAGAATGCGATTGATTTTGATGAATCAAAAGACCGTATTATGCACCGCAAGGTAAGGGAAGGAAATTATGCACCCTGGCTACAGTTTTTTTTTGAAGTAGGCACGCAGGATGAAACGGCAGACAGGAATAACAATGGAATTATTGATGCCATTGATGATACTGTAAGCCTGATAAATGAATTAAAGCAAAAAGGATACAGTGATAAAAGTATTAACTATACTGAGTTAAAAGATGGGCAGCACAATGTGCCTACATGGGCAAGGGCTTTTCCTGGTTTTTTAATATGGGGGTGGGGAAGGTAGTTGTGAGTTATAAGTATCTTATTTTGGTTTTTAGATTTAGAATACTCTTATTGTGCACAGTTCTATCTATTAACTTTGATTTTGAAGTATATAGTATCTTTTCCTTCTATTTCTTTTGTCGAAATTTTCATTTTCCACTGACAAACGTAGTAAGCAGAGCTAACAGATACAATTTCTACTGAAGCAGGTGTTGTAGCAATTAATGAGTCTATTTGCTCAAGTTTAGAATTACTTAGAGCGTTAATATACATGATACATTCAGGGGGAGTTGTAAGATTGAATGATAAAATGGGCAATAAAAAACTATAATGACAATGTTAGAAATATACTTCCCCATGAGTGTTGAATTTATTGAAGTTTTTTTTGCAAAAATATAATTTAAAATCTCACCTGTATCGTCATTGTGCCAATAAGTTATAAATAAACCATAGCTTCAATTTTTAAAGTAGAATTACATTCACATACTGCTGCAAATTTAATTTCACATAACTCATTATCATTTCTTACAAACTCATCTCTGTAAAAAATTTATGAAAATAGGGGATGGTTTCAATTCCTTTATAAAAATTCACCAGGTTAAATTTTTCATTCGGGCTATGCAGGTTATCGCTGTCTAAACCAAAACCCATAAAGACTATTTTAATACCGAGTTCTTTTTCAAATAAAGCACAAATTGGGATGCTGCCACCGCCACGAACCGGTATTGGCTTTTTACCAAAAGTTGTTTCCATTGCCTTTGCTGCAGCCTGGTAAGCTTTACTGTTTATAGGAGTCATATAAGGCTCGCCACCATGATGTTCAAAAGCAGTAACAGTAACACCTTCCGGTGCTATTTTATTAAAATGATCCAGCAGCATTGCGGTAATTTTTTCGGAAGATTGATTAGGTACTAAACGGGTGCTGATTTTTGCAGTAGCTTTACTGGGCAATACTGTTTTAGCACCTTCGCCCTGGTAGCCACCCCAAATTCCATTCACTTCTAATGTAGGCCTTATGCCTGTTCTTTCAATAGTGCTATACCCTTTTTCACCCCATAATTCTTTTATGCCAAGATCATTTTTATAGGTTGCTTCAACAAAGGGGGCTTCGGCCATTAATTTTCTTTCTTCAGTTGTAGAAACAACTACATCATCATAAAAACCGGGTATAGTAATATGGTTATTTTCATCATGGCAACTGGTAATCATTTTGGCCAGCATAGTAATCGGGTTGGCAACAGCGCCGCCGTAAACACCACTATGGAGGTCGCGGTTGGGGCCTGTTACAATTACTTCAATATAACTAAGTCCACGAACACCAATATCGATACTCGGCGTATCTAAACTGATTATGGCGCTGTCGCTGATCAATACACAATCTGCTTTTAATAACTCTTTATGTGTTGCTACAAATTTGCCCAGGTTGGGGGATCCCACTTCTTCTTCGCCTTCAATACAAAATTTAATATTATTGGTCAATGTATTTGTTTGCACCAAGGTTTCCAATGCTTTAATGTGCATGTACATTTGCCCTTTATCATCGCAACTGCCTCGGGCGAAAATTTTACCATCAATAATTACAGGATCAAAGGGTCCGCTTTTCCAAAGCTCCAATGGCTCTGCAGGTTGCACATCATAATGGCCATAAACCAATACAGTTGGCTTTGCAGGATCAATAATTTTTTCTGCATAAACAACAGGGTGCCCTTCCGTTGGATATATTTCTACTTTATCAACACCAGCTTGCAATAAACGTTCTTTTACAGCTTCGGCACATTTTACCATATCTGGTTTATTTTCGCTTTTGGCACTTATGCTTGGTATACGCAACAGCTCTAATAATTCATTTAAAAAACGGTCCTTATTTTTTTCCTGGTACTCCTTCCAAACTTGCATAATAATTGATATGTGTATAAAAAAAAGATATTTTTTGAGTAACGAATGTAGGTTTTTATACAACCAAAAAATCGATTTGGCTAAAAACAAAAAAATTTGGTAAATAAAATAAAAAAAGTAACGTTATAAAGATGGGACAACTATATTTGTCCTACGATTGTATTCCCAATTTATCAGCCTTTGCTTTAGTTGTATTTTTAATAATACTTCTATTGCAAAGGCTGAGTCAATTATATGAATACCCGATTATTTTTTGATTTTGATAGACTTATATTAGTGGTTCTGCAATTAAACCATATATAAAATAAAACCCGCTTATCGGCGGGCTTTATAAAAGTAAATCAGTTATAACTGAAATCGCTTTTATTTTTAAATACTTTCAAAACGTGTGTTAACTGTATTCCAGTTTAATATTTTCCAAAAGCTTGCAATATAATCTGCACGGCGGTTCTGGTATTTAAGATAATAGGCATGTTCCCATACATCTAATCCAAACAATGGAAAACCTTTTACTTCAGCAATGTCCATTAAAGGGTTATCCTGGTTAGGTGTAGATGTAATAATTAGTTTTTTATCTGATGTAATTATCAGCCACGCCCAACCACTGCCAAACCTTGTTGCAGATGCCGTGGTAAATTGTTTTTTCATTTCATCCATCGAACCAAAACTTGTGTTGATAGCTGTTAATAATTTAGCAGATGGTTGCGTGGTTGTATCAGCTGATAACAATTTCCAAAACATTTCATGATTGTAATGTCCGCCTCCATTATTACGCATTTTTACCGAATACTTCGAAATTTTGTAAAGCACATCTTCCAATGGTTTACTGGTATCGGCACCTTCAGCCAAAGCAGCTTCTTTTAAATTTTTACTATAGGCCGCTGCATGTTTATTATAATGAATGTCCATGGTTAAGGTATCAATCGATGGTTCCAATGCACTATAAACATAGGGTAAAGGTTGTTGATCAAAACCTGTTGTAATAGGAGAAAAATTTGAAGTATTTGTCATATTATCAGACGCGGCTAATGCGCCAAGATTGGGCAATGTTATTAAAGCCCCAATACCTGCTAATGCAGACTGTCCGATAAAATTTCTACGTGAAGATTGTTTCATAATAAATTATTTTATTCTATAAATTTAGTTAATCTATTTCGTACGGTTCAATATATTAACAACCGGTTTAAAAAAAGGGCGGATTTTTTTGAAAAAGCGGTAATAAAATTCCTTATTAAATAAAGCAGAATCGTGCATTGCCTTGTAGGTTAAAAATACTCCAATGGGGGTTAGTACCAAAATAGCCAGCCACATACCTATCAGGGGGGTAGTAATGTTATCTTTTGCAAATTTTTCACCAAACATATTAAGCAGGTGAAAAATAAGAAAGAATAAAATAGCTACTACCAAAGGCATACCCAGCCCACCTTTCCTGATGATTGACCCGAGCGGCGCACCAATAAAAAATAATACAAGGCATGCCAGTGATAAAGAGAATTTACGGTGCCATTCAATTAAACCAATCTTTATACCATCATTTTTACTATCAACCTCTGTTCCGATTGCCTGGTAACTGGTTCTGAGGCTGTACGCTGTTGAAATGGCAGAACTATAAACGGCACTTTTGGCACTATCCGGAACCAGGTCCATAATGGCTTCAGGTTTTTTTGCGAAACCAGGAACGGGAACATTTTTCCAGATACTATCTGGTAATTGGGCGTAATGCAATTGGCTGGCAACAGCTGTATTTAAATTTACATTAAGTTTTTTGTTTTCTTTTTTTAAAGAGTCTATTGTTTGGTCCAATAACCGGATGCTCAGCATTTTGAAATCATCTTTAAAAATAGTATCTGATACATTCATCATTTGCAGAGAGCTGATATCAAATAGTTTTTTATACTCTTTAAAACTCATTCGAATAAATTCAGTGGTGGTATCCATAATGTTGCCACGTTCCTGGTAGCGGTGGCCATTTTGCAGTGTAAATTCAAGGAACCTTTTATCGGCTGATAATTTCATTGTACCCTTTTCTGCAATAATGGTATTATCCTGTAGCTGGCTCTGCTGTTCAAATATCACTACATAATGTATTGTTTTACCATCAGCATCTTTTTTACCTATTTTTATTGCATAACCCGGAATGTATTTATAAAAAGTACCAGGTTTTAAATCAAGTGCTGGCTTCTTGTACATAATATCATAATAAACTGTTTTGAATTTTAAATTTGCATACGGAATAACATAGTTGGCAAATAGAAAAGTGATACCACAAAGTAAAATGGCTACCCAAATTAAAGGCCGCATAAACCGTAACAAAGAAATTCCTGCAGATTTTATGGCTACCAGTTCAAAGCTTTCGCCAAGATTGCCAAAAGTCATGATAGACGAAATGAGAATTGCTATCGGCATGGCTAATGTAAGCAGGGAGGCGCTGGCATACCATAAACATTCCCCGATGGTAAAAAGGTCAAGGTCTTTACCAACAAAGTCATCTATATACTTCCATAAATTCTGCATCATCAGCACAAAAAAAGTGATGAAGAACGTTACAATAAACGGTCCTATAAACGATCTGATGATGAGTGTGTCTAATTTTTTTATCATTCCCAAATCCCCGTCGGGCGAAGCTTTTAATAAGTTATTTGTATCTTGGCAACAAGATGATTGACAAAACAAAAATAATGCTTTCTGCCAAGGAACTGGAATTGGTTTGTAATACCGATTGGATTTTAACTAAACATATCATTATTGAAAAAGTAATTCAACTGTTTAGTGCAATGCTTGTAATCATGCAGCAGCAAACCGCAAGGCAAAAAAATAATTTGCCGGTGGAAGTATTTATAAAAGACCCTAAAATTTCCCGGGGCGAAAACTACCGGCAGTTGCCTTATGTAATGCTTGATTATCCACGTTATTTTGAAAAACAAAATACATTGGCCATCCGCACTTTTTTTTGGTGGGGAAATTTCTTCAGCATCAATATGCAATTATCGGGGGATATAAAAACCAAGGCAACACCCAATTTAATAGCTGCCTTTTTAGAGTTGCAACAAAGCGATTATTGGGTTTGTGTAAATAATGATCCATGGCAACATCATTTTAAAGAAGATAATTTTT
>JAYVZR010000493.1:0-2974 GCA_043783135.1 Ferruginibacter sp.
TCATTTTTGCTTACCGTGAAATCATCGGGTTGTTTTAATCCAATTTTATTAATAAGAAAATCTTTTTGATCATCTTTTTTCTCTTCCAGTAAGTAATGAATAAATTCTTGTTTATATTCTCCCTTCACTTCAATACGTATTTTGGCTATGCCACTGCCATCTTCTTTAAGTGCAACGATGGTTGAGGCTGCAAAAATATTTTCTGATGATTTACTCTTTGGTGTAGCAACCAATTGGCCGCCATCTTCCGTTATCAATAAGGCATTGCGGTTTTCAGTAAAACTGCCCAATACCCCAAAGTCATTTGTTCTGCTGGTACATTCCAGCCACATAGTATCTTTTTGAGCAGGTACACACAAAATGGCATGGTTAAACTGGTTGCATGGAAAACCAGGATCAACTGGTTCTTTATCATATTCTGCATTGATTAATGCCATATAACTTTTTATGCCAAGGATATTTAATATTGAATACGTGTAAAAACTTAATCCTTTACAATCACCATACTTCTTTTGGTCGGTAAACAGCGCAGGAAAAGGTTTGAAGCCGCCAATACCTAACTGGATACTTACGTACCTGAAATTTTTTTGTAAATATTCATACACAAGTTTTATTTTCTCTTTGTCATCCTTTGCATCCTTAACCATGTTCCTGAAAAAGGCCTTTCTTTCTTCAGGAATTTCAGCAAGCCCCTTGATTAAACTGCTTTCCCAAAATCCAAAATTTTTCCAGGAAGTCATGTCGCCTTCCACATTATAAATCTTAAACCGGTTAGGTGCCAATATTACCTGCGGATAGCGGCTGCTGTAGCTTACAGAGCCAGGCTCATATTCAAAAGGGGGTATATTATTTACCGACCATCGGTATATTTTATATTTATTCTCAACAGTAATTTCTGGCTTTATCAAAGTATTTTTCTCCTTGTACCTCAGGTCGAGGTCTGTTGGTACTTTAGCTGTAAAGTTTGAATTTTCCACACCTTCACCAGCGGTTAAAATTTCGTAATTGGGATATATTAATGTACCCTTAAATTTTATTTCATAATTAAATTCAACCGTTATGGGATACTTTTCAGTGGCTACTTTAAAAAAAGTTACCTTTCCTTCTTCCACCAATCCATCGCCAATAGCAACCGTACTCATATCCCTCTTTTTAATTTTAGCAGTTTGTTTTCCGGTAGCATCAAATACTTTTATTTCCGCATCTGTAAGGTCGATAAAACTATTGCTGTACTCGTTAAAAAGCAGTGCAGGCTGGCCTTTAACCCCTGTAATGGTTAATACTTTATGTACAGTTAAATAAGCCCTGTCAATATCGGTTACTTCAAAAAAAATATTTTCTTCCCTTTTTATCACGGATGCGCCAGCCTTTATAGAATCTGCCACCAAACCCAATTCATACTTTTTTATTTGTGCTTTGATAGAGCAACAAATAATGATAAGACAGTGCAGCAGCAAAAATTTTCTCATGATTATAAGTTTTATTTCAAGTATTAAATTAGTAATTAGCTTTTGCGGCGGATAACAATCTGTTCGCTGAGCAAAGCAAATAACTTTTTATAAAACTCTTTAAATTCTGGGTATTCATCCACTCCATAAACAGGTTTTTTAAAGTCGATAGTAATACGTACAGAGAGGCCGTTTTCATCTGCACCAGCCAGCCTTGTAAAAATAATGCCAGTATCCGGCATCATCATCCGTATATTTTTAGGAAGTTCTTCAAGCATATAATTATCAGGGATGGCAAAATGGCCTATGATACTTATTTGCTGGTTGTAACTAAAGAAAATATCAGAGAAACGGCTGTCTGCCACAAAAATATTTTTCTCCAGTCCTGAAAATAAATTGAGTGTAAAATATTTGTATTCACCCGAAGCGGCAAGCGTATTGGTAAATCTCACCTTTTGTATCAAAGGCAATGAATCATTTTTTTCATTTTCAATAGTTACGCTGTCAACCTTTATTCCGCTGTTGTTAGCTTTAATAAAGGTTTCGATAAAAGCAGTTTTTCCTTCTTTCAATTTAGGCATTCTTTCCAGTCTTGCATAGTCTGTAGAATAAACAATAGCTTCTCCATTCATTATTCCAGTTGAGTCTATAGCCGCATTTACTATAATGGTATTTTTAAATATTTCTTTCGGTTCCCATAAGGTGTGCCATCCCCATTCATTTTTTTCAATTTTTTCTATTACCAAACCTTCCGACAACACTACTTCTGATGGGATTAGCCAGGATGGTGTAAATTTTTCGGTGGCATCCAGTACATATTTTTTATCATCCATTTCAATGTAGGCCATCACTTTATTAAACTGCCCGTAGTTTGGCAAAAAAGTATTTACCCTTCCATGTTCCCTGGTACTTACCAATACCGGATGTGCATTTAATCCGGCATCTTTTAGCAGGTTTACCAAAATAAGATTTATCTCCCCACTTGTTCCTTTCTTATCTTTCCATGCTGATTTCACTCCTTCAACGGCCCATATATTATCATTGCCATCCCATTGCATATTGGCACGTACGTAGTCGTGTATTGCAAGCATTTTTTTATAAGGAGAGGTAATATTTTTTAACAAAAGTTCCAGGTCATCCGTACGTGGTATATTTCTTTTTAATTGTACCCCAAAGTCAATATCATCCATTAAATTTTCTACAATTTTATACCAGGTTCTGTCTAATACCACTCTTGGCGACCTTGGAAAATTTACCGCTGCTATTCTTGCTGTAATATGTTGCAGATAATCTTCATCACAGCTTATATAAGGTTCATCCCGTAGTGCAGGCACATTTTCCATTTGATAAATTTGAACATCTCTTCCGGTTTTTCTCTCTACTTTAGAATTGAGCGGCAGGCTGCAATGAGGCATACACGATATTTCCAATTCTTCCGGAAAATTTACGGTTAAACTGCTTATTGCAACCGGTATGGAGTTTTGAAAAAACCAGGAAGAGGTAGCGGCTCCTTCTACAGTATATTT
>JAYVZR010000494.1:0-2972 GCA_043783135.1 Ferruginibacter sp.
TTTACCCATTAAAATTTTATTTAGCTGATAATCAGTCCATAATATTGCATTTTACAAAATAATGTTTTAATTTTCTATTGAAATTCATTTAAACTATTAGAATATGAGAAAAGCAGATCTTATTTCAGAAATATCAGATAAAACAGGCATACCTAAAGTAGATGTAATGGTTACTTTAGAAACCATGTTTAAAGAAATTAAAAAAACATTGATTGCTGGTGAAAATATTTATATCCGTGGGTTTGGAAGTTTTATCACCAAAAAACGGGCTGCCAAAATAGGCCGTAATATTAAAAAAAATATTGCTATGCATATTCCTGAACACTATATCCCTGCCTTTAAGCCAGCCAAAGAATTTGTGGAGGAAGTAAAAAATAAAAAGTTTGATGAGAACGTAAAATTCGAATAGCCTACCTTTGCGCCTCAACATTTTTTTGTGAAGAAACAACAACTGATACTCTCTGCTGGCGCAGTTTTACTTTTATTATTGCTTTGGTTTTTTGGTAAAATAGTTAGTCCAAAAGAAGCTACGATTATACCCAAGGCAGCTACCCATGCCGCTCCATCTTTTAATATTGACGAGTACCGAAAAGCAGCCAAACAAAAACTGACAGTACCCCAATCCAATTTCATTAACCAACTTGAAAATAGCGTATCGAGGGGCGATGTAAAAAGCCAGCAGGAAAATGCTTATATCCAATTGGCCAATTACTGGCGGGACAGTCTTCACAACAGGGAATTGTATGTTTTTTATATTTCAAAAGCAGCAATGTTGGTAAATTCTGAAAAAAACCTCACCTTTGCCGCCCGGCAAATTTTAAGCGACTTCAGGAATGAACCTGATATTGCTAAAAGGGGCTGGAAGGCGGAGCAGTCAATAGCGTTATTTGAAAAGGCAATTGAAATAAACCCCAACAACGATTCGCTAAAGGTTGGTTTAGGTGCCTGTTATGTGTTTGGAAAAGGAATGGCTGGCGATGCACAGGAAACAATGAAAGGCATACAGCAGGTGTTGCAAGTAGTACGAAGGGACTCTTCCAACATGCAGGCTCAGTTGGTGTTGGGTATTGGGGGCGTAGTATCTATGCAATATGATAAAGCGGTAGAAAGGTTACTGAAAGTGGTGAGTAAAGAATCTGGTAATGCAGAAGCAATTTCATGGCTGGCAGATGCTTACGCTGGAAAAGGGGATAACCAAAATGCGCTGAAATGGTACAATGTGAGCAAACGAATGGTTAACAATCCTGAATACAGCAAAGAGGTAGACGAACGTATAAAACAATTGAAGTAAAAAATTTGAAACCTGTAACCAGAATAATTTTTAGAGCAGGTTTTTAAATGATAAAAATATTTTTTAACAAACAAAAGACTCAGGTATGCCTTGCGGTAAAAAAAGAAAACGTCATAAAATTGCAACACACAAACGCAAAAAGCGTTTAAGAAAAAACCGTCATAAGAAGAAGTAATTTTTTCTGATGAGGACCGGCCAGGGTAACTGGTCGGGACTTTTTTTAGCATACATTGTCTTTTTTTGGAGGCATTAATGTAGTGCTATATATTATTCTTGTGATGTTATGGTTTCTTATAAAATGTGAATTGCTTGACAAAGGAATTAATTATTAATGCTGCACCACAGGGAGTAGAAATAGCCCTGATGGAAGATAAAAAGCTGGTAGAGCTGCACAACGAAAAGGCTGATGCTAACTTTGCTGTGGGTGATTTATATTTAGGAAAGGTGAAGAAACTAATCCCTGGCCTGAATGCTGCATTTGTTGACGTGGGCTTTGAAAAAGATGCTTTTTTACATTATACTGATTTAAGCCCTTACGTAAAATCCCTCTTAAAATTTACCAACACTGCCATTAATAATAAAAATGAAGAAGGTTTTGATTTTGGCAAATTTGCTGTGGAGCCGGAAATTATAAAGACAGGTAAAATTGCAGAAGTACTTAGCGGCAGGCCACATATATTGGTGCAGATATTAAAAGAACCAATTGCTGCAAAAGGCCCCCGCCTCAGTTGCGAATTATCATTGCCTGGTAGATTTGTTGTAATCACACCTTTCAATGATATTGTTGCGGTATCCCGTAAAATACATTCCAGTGACGAAAGAAAAAGGTTGCAAAAAATAATTGAAGCCATCAAGCCTAAAAATTTTGGGGTAATTGTGCGTACGGCTGCAGAAGGAAAACAAACTGCAGAACTGCATGATGATTTACTTACGCTGGTGCAAACCTGGAAAACAATCCAGACCAATCTTAAAGGTGCCCTGCCACCTGCAAAAATTTTGAGCGAACAGGGTAAAGCCACCAGTATGCTCCGTGACTTATTGAATGAAGATTTTAACCGTATTGTGGTAAATGATAAAAATATTTTTTCAGACACCAAGGCTTATATACAGAAGATTGCACCAGAGAAAATTGATATTGTTGCTTACTACAATAATGGCTCCCCAATATTTGACAGTTTTGGTGTTACCAAACAGGTAAAAGCAGCTTTTGGTAAAACGGTAAACCTGCCAAGTGGGGCTTATCTTATTATAGAACACACAGAAGCATTGCATGTAATAGATGTAAACAGCGGCTATAAAAGTGTGAGCAATAACCAGGAGCAAAATGCCCTGGAAACCAACCTGGAGGCGGCTGAAGAGATAGCCCGTCAATTAAGGCTGAGGGATTTGGGCGGTATTATTGTAGTGGATTTCATCGATATGAAATTGCTTGACAACAAGAAGCGGCTAGCCGATGCTATGGAGCATTTTATGAGGACAGACAGGGCCAAACATGCCGTGTTGCCCATCAGTAAATTTGGCCTGATGCAGATAACCCGGCAGCGCATGAAGCCGGAAATGAATATTAATACTTCTGAGGTTTGCCCCAGTTGCAATGGCACCGGCAAAATATCATCCACCCTTATTTTAGAAGATGAAATAGAAAAGAACCTTAGCTACCTGATAATGCAAAAACACAGGG
>JAYVZR010000495.1:0-8055 GCA_043783135.1 Ferruginibacter sp.
ATGGCGTAATTAAACCGCCGGCAAATATTGTAGAGCCGGTAATTGCCCTATCCATCATGTACGTGGCTTTAGAAAATATCTTCTCCAGTAAATTAAGAGCCAGCCGTATTGGCATTGTATTTTTATTTGGGTTGATACATGGTATGGGCTTTGCCAGCGCACTAAATGAGATAGGGTTGCCCGCAGGTAAATTTTATACATCCGTTATTGCCTTTAATGCAGGCGTAGAATTGGGGCAGATTACAGTAATTACCGCTATGTTTGGATGTATCATTATTCCATTGCGCAACAAAACCTGGTACAGGGCAGGCATTGTATATCCGCTATCTTCCTTAATTGCTGTAGTAGCAGCCTATTGGTCTATTCAGCGAATTTTTTTTAACAGCTAAAAGTGTTATTTAAAATAAAATTTTCACTTCCCTTATTGAGGTTCTTGAAGATAGTAAACTTATTATTCTTCCTTTGTTACCGTTATCAACTGCCGATAATTCTAACACCATAAAAAATCTTCAAATCATTTTTATACAGCTTGTCCGTATTGCAAAAGATAGATTTTATGCACTGATTTTTTTTACATTAATTTGCAATCCAATTAGCGGCGATGGCGAAATTGGTAGACGCACTACCTTGAGGTGGTAACGCTCGCAAGGGCATGGGAGTTCGAATCTCCTTTGCCGCACCTACTGATCCTGGCCTCCAGCCGGGATTAGTTTTTTAATACTACCCTAAATATGGTTCCCTTGCCGGCTTCAGATGATTTTACAAACAATTCTCCTTTATGGTATTGTTCAATAATTCGTTTAGATAAACTTAGGCCCAGGCCCCAGCCACGTTTTTTGGTAGTAAACCCGGGTTTAAAAACTTTTGCAATATTTTGTTTGCTGATGCCTTTCCCTGAATCTGCTACATCAATCAATACCTGTGTTGTTTCTTTTTTAATGGTAATGTTGATGGCGCCCTTTCCTTCCATGGCATCCAATGCGTTCTTTAATAAATTTTCTATCACCCAGTCAAATAACGGCGCATTTATTTTTGCCTCAATTATTTTTTCACCAAAACTATTTACAGTAAAACTTACTTTATCTGTTGACCGCCTTTTAATATACACCACCATATTTTCTACCTGTTCAATGATGTTCATTTCTTCCAGTTGGGGTATACTGCCTATTTTTCCAAAACGGTCGCTTACTAATTTTAAGCGGTCCACATCTTTTATCATTTCCATGGCAATTTTTTCATTGCCGGGCTGGTCTTTTAATAACTCTACCCATCCTTGTAAAGAAGAGAGTGGTGTTCCCAACTGGTGGGCTGCTTCTTTTGCCATGCCCGCCCAAACCTGGTTTTGTGTTGATTTGTTCCTGGTAGTAATGGCAATTAGTGTAATGATAATAAACAGCGCCACAATAAAAAGCTGAATAAGCGGGTAATACCTGACCTCTTTTAATAATGAAGATTCTCCATAATACAAGCGGTTTGTTTGCAGCGTATCTAATGGGTTTACCCAGCTGATGGGTGGATGAAGCGCTTTAAATTCTTTTAATTTTTTGGGCAGGTAAGCATTGTCATTTTTTATAAGAAAGGAATCGAGGTTATTACTTTCAAAAATGCTATCTTCTTCATTCACTGCAATCATGGGGATATCCCTGTTATTTTCTACCAAAATTTTACTGGATAAATTGGTGGGCGATACATTGGTGTTGCTGATGTCTTTTACTGCTTCCACCCACTGTTCTATTTTTTGCCTTTCTTCAGTAGCAATTTTTTTTGCCAGGTAATTGCTGTAAAAAACAGTTCCGCTTACAATAGCAATTGCAATAACAGCAAGCCCTGTACGCCAGTTAAAAAATTGAGTAAACATTTGTAAATATAAAATAAGAAATGCAAAATGAAGTAGTATTGCCGTTGAGGCGTTGAGACGTTTTTATTTTCTTTCCAGCTCAAACGTCTTAACGTCTCAACGGCAATATTAAAATCGCAGCTTCAGCTGCGTGTAGCCGGCTGAAATAAAAACGGCAATAAAAGAAATGCAGCCAAATGAAGTAAGTTTGTGTTACATGTGCCTATTGGCCATTGACTATGGACGATGGATTATGGACGATTCACATCTTACCAGGTACTTAAAAATTTTATAGCTACATAACCGATGAAAGGAAATTTCAATTCTTACCGCCAATTCAACATGGATGATGATAACAGTACTGGTAGCGAAAGCCATCCATCTGTTGCCATTGTTATTTTAAACTGGAACGGGCAACATTTTTTAGAACAATTTCTTCCTTCAGTCACAGCATCTACCTATGCAAATAAAAGAGTAATTGTTGCAGACAATGCATCAACAGATAATTCGGTTATTTTTTTACAACAGCATTTTCCACAGGTTGAAATTATTATAAACACCAGCAACGAAGGCTTTGCCAGGGGTTACAATACTGCCTTGCAACTGGTAAACAGCGATTATTATATTTTATTAAACAGCGATGTAGAGGTTACCCCCGGCTGGATAGAACCTGTTATTGCCTTGATGGAAAACAATGCAGCAATAGGAGCTTGCCAGCCTAAAATATTAACCCATGGGGCTAAGCATTTGTTTGAGTATGCAGGTGCCTGTGGCGGCTGGATCGACAACCTTGGTTACCCGTTTGCAAGAGGAAGAATTTTTGATACACTCGAAGAAGATAAGGGACAGTATAACGATGCACAGCCCTGTTTTTGGGCAAGCGGAGCGGCTCTGTTTGTAAGGGCAGATATGTATCATGTGCTGGGCGGGCTGGACGAATATTTTTTTAACCACCAGGAAGAAATTGATTTTTGCTGGCGGCTACAATTAGCAGGGTATAAAGTGTACGTGCAACCGGCATCGGTTGTGTATCATGTAGGTGGTGGTACTTTACCAAAAGGTAATCCGCACAAAGATTTTTTAAACTTCAGGAATAACCTGGTAATGCTGGCAAAAAACTTTTCTTTGTCAAATGCCCTATGGAAAATTCCCTGCAGGATGTTGCTGGATATTATTGCTGCTTATAAAGAATTATTTACAGGTAACCCTGGCACATTTAAAGCAATTGCAAAGGCGCATTTTCAATTTATCAAGTGGCTGTTGAAAGATAAAAAGCAATCTGTTTTTCCCATATCAAAAAAAGGTAAATTAAACGGGTGGTACAGAGGTTGTGTGGTTTGGCAGTATTTTATAAAGAAGAAAACAAGGTTTTCAGAAATTATTACAAACAAATAATTATTTTTGAGGCACAAGCCTTATTTTTGCCATCGCAAAATCATTATAATGCAACAAGAAATAATTGACAATTCAGACAAAGATTTTGCCCATAACTGGGTATCCTCCTCACGTTTTCTCTGGTATTGCCAGATATTTATGGTGGTGGCATTAATTTTGGGTGGTTGTTATGGCATGTATACCCATCGGTATAAAGGTAGGCCAGAAGTGGCTGCACCGGAAAGCACCCTCTACAACCCTAAATACAAATAAAAATTTTGTAGTTGATTGACAAGCCTTATTTTTGCAGTCCGAAAAATAAAAAGTTCTTTTAGACAGAAGCAACAGCTTCAAAAAAGCGGAAGTAGCTCATTTGGTAGAGCGCGACCTTGCCAAGGTCGAGGTGGCCGGTTCGAGCCCGGTCTTCCGCTCTGAAATGCAGGCAGATAGCTTTTGTTATCTGCTTTTTTTTTCTGATACCGTTTCTTTTTTGAAGGGGTAAGTGTCACTCGGGTGGTGGAACTGGTAGACACGCAGGACTTAAAATCCTGTTCGCTGTAAGGCGAGTGTGGGTTCAACTCCCATCCCGAGTACGAGTAAATTTTAAAAGCCTTGATAGTATTTACTTTGAGGGCTTTTTTATTTTATAGGGCACAGTATACATGAATTTGAAGCCTGGTGTAGGGCTTTGATTATTTGTTGTATGTTATTCAATTTGATGTTATTTCGTCCAACTATTTCAGAACTATACTGTTTCGTTCGACAGCGCTTTCATTTCTTGCCCGTTGGGCAAAACGAAAGCTTAGTTATTAGTAGAAGTTAAATATTTTAGTCCATCGAGTTTTAATATAAATCCTATTCCCCCTTATTTTTTGGTATAACACCTACTTTCTTTTTAAATATTTCCCATTCCTTCATCATCTCTTTAAATTTAACTGAATTTGATTTTGAAAGATCTTTGGTTTCTCCTATGTCCTCAGCAAGGTTATACAAAGCAAATGCTGATTCATCAAACGGTTTGGTGATATTTGTGATCTTCCAACTTCCTTTTATCAAAAGGCATTGGCCATCATGTTCCAGTCCGTAAACATAATTGGTATGATGGATGATATTAGTTTTCCCACTGATAAACGAGAGGAATGATTCACCTAACATGGGTATTATTTTTTTGTTGTTATAGATTTCCGGGTATTTTATATTAGCCAATTCAAGGAAAGTCGGCATAATATCCATCACATTAATAAATACTTTCTGGAAACCGGAGTTTATCTTCACATATTTTCCCATAATTATCAGAGGGGTTACTACTCCACCTTCCGTTGAATATGCTTTAAATAATTTAAATGGTGCTGCACCTGCTTGTGCCCATTGAGGGCCATATGAAACAAATGAAGAAGGCTTCCCCATATTTTCATAACAGTCATTATAATGTTTACGCAGAAAAGGGCCAGAGCCTGTAGGGTCATTATAAAAATCTTCACCTGCTGCCCCATTGTCCGACATAAAAACGATCACTGTATTATCAAATTGTTTTGAATCTTTCAGGAACTCTATCATTCGGCCAATATGTTCATCAAGGTTATCTACCATTGCGGCATAAAGTTCCATTTTTCTCGATTCAATCTTTTTTTCTTCAGCTGAAAGCTGTATCCATGGTTTGATCGCAGGGTTCCTGGATCCAAGCACTGCATTAGCCGGCAATATCCCAATCGCTTGTTGCCTGTTAAAGCGAACCACACGTAGTGAATCATATCCCATATCATACTTGCCTTTGTATTTATCAATATAATTAGCCGGAACCTGCAGTGGCCAATGTGGTGCTGTATAGGTCAGGTAGGCAAAAAATGGTTTATCTTTTTGCCCCTTTGTAATGAACTCTATCATTTTCTCTGTGTATACATCTGTTGAAAATTTTCCTTCCGGGAAAAGTACGGGCTGCTGATCTAACCTGTATTGAGGTGGGTCATCTACCAAAATCTGGTTGTTATTAAAATGATTTGCGGCACCATTGATTAAAGCAAAACTTTTTTCAAATCCTTTAGCATAAGGTATATATGCATCTCCACTTCCGAGGTGCCACTTGCCTGCCATGAATGTTTGATAACCTGCATCTTTTAATAGCTGTGCTACGGTTACTATTCTATCACTCAGATGATGTTCATACCCCGGCTTACCTTCCCTCGTAGTTCCTTTCACCGGAAACATGGATCCCATACCTGCAACGTGATTATCATTCCCGGATAAGATCATGCTCCGTGTAGGAGCACAGAGTGGAGCGGTGTGAAAATTGGTGAACAAGACTCCTTTAGCTGCAAGTAAATCAATATTTGGTGTTTTTATATCACCACCATAACAGCCCAAGTCTGAATAGCCAAGATCATCCGCAACTATCAATAAAATATTTGGCCGATTATTTTTTTTTAATTGAGCCTGTACGGGACTATAGATACTGGCAATTATCAATAATAAATAGACCCGGATGATTTTATTTTGCATGTTTGAAATTGGTTAATTTCTGCTAACACATAAATATATGATATAAGATGCGGTACTACCAAATTTTCAACCATTGATTTTCAATAGATTAGTATTATACTCTTTGTATTGTTATTAGGACAATCTGTTTTTAGTATAAATACTATTTTAATAAAATGAAAATAATCAATAAATATAAACAGTGTTTACATTCATTGATTATTTATTTAAAATTTACTTTATTTACTAAAAAGAGGTGTATTCGCTTACAATAGCTTTTTCGTCACACTTTTTGCAATAAACAATTTTAATTCTAGGCATGTGTTTTTGCATTTCTTTAAAATCTTTTTGAGTTTTCTTTGATAATGTTTCAAGCGGTGATATATTTCTTACACTATTACATTTTTTACAAACTAATTCTAAGTTTTTTGAGTTGTTATTTTTCATGTTTTTTATTTTCAGTCCCGGCGGGGTTTTCGCCTTAATAATTATTAATTGCAATAACTGATATTGGCGAAACCCCGACGTATACTACTATAGTAATTAAATGTACCCATTCTTCAAATTAAAACTAATACTAAAGGTCCAGATAATTTAGTAAAAAAGAGCGGTGATGTTTCGTGAGCCACGAACGATAGCGGAGAACATTTTATGTTTGCAAAACTTTAATGAAGTTGAATGATAAAAAAACTCCCTAATTAAAAAGGGTTTGTTTTTTTAATTTCAATTGTTATTTTTTTCGAGTATTAATCCTATTACTATTCCAAGAATAATGTCAATTATAACTGAAGTTACAGTCATGTTGTTTATTTTTTTACTATAACGAAAAATTGCCATCTAAATTATGTTGCCCTGATACTACGTTAGAGCTTTTTAATTATCAAGTGCTGTTTCAGGGTCGGTTTAAGTAATTCCAGGATAACCTAAGCGTAAGAAATTTTGCATATTATTGGCATTTACCATCTTGCTATTATAGTAAAACTCATTTAAATATTATTACATTGCAACACACTTTTAAAACTTAAAATATGAATCCTGCAAAATTTACACGCCCTTTTTTTAAAATGATGGTGCATAAAAAGATCTTTCTTTTTGGTTTGGTACTGATTTTAATGTCGGGTGCCAATGCGCAGGACAAAGGTATTCATTTTGAACATGGCAGCAGTTGGAAAGCGATCCTTGAAACAGCTAAAAAGGAGAAGAAATATGTTTTTGTTGATTGCTTTACCACCTGGTGTGGCCCCTGCAAATACATGAGTGCGAATATTTTTCCTAAGGAAGAAGTGGGCACCTTTTTCAATCAGCATTTCATAAGCGCCAAGTTCCAACTGGATTCAACTTCAAAGGATGGTGAAGAAATTAAAAAACAATATGCTGATGCAGCTTTTATTGCGAAAGCCTATAATATTAGAGCATATCCTACGTATCTTTTTTTTAGTCCGGATGGCGAACTGGTACACCAGGAACTCGGCAGCAGTGAGGCCGATGCATTTATTGCAAAAGGAGCCAATGCAATAAACCCAGACAAGCAATATTTTACCCTGGTAAAAAAATACGAGGCAGGAAATAGGGACCCGCTTTTATTAAAGAATCTCGCCATCATTGCCAGAAATGCATCTGACCAGGCAGCAGTATCGGAATATACGAAAGCCTATTTAGCTACCAAACCCGACCTGGAAAGTAAGGAAACCCTTCGATTTATTTACGAAACTACCACAAGCAGTCATGACGAAGGTTTTTCAATGATGTTGAAAAACCCGGCAAAATTTGAAACTGTAGTTGACAGGGAAGAATTGCATTATGCTTTGAGTATGTTTATTTCAAGAGACGAAGCTGAGAAAATTAATTATGCATTTCAAAAGTTTGATGCCACACAATGGGAAACTTACTCAACGGCATTGGCAAAACAGTATCCAGACTATGCCGATGAAATACTGGTAGGATTTAAAACCTCGACTTTTGGATATAAAAAAGACTGGAAATCCTATACTTCGGCGGTAGACCGGTATGCCAAATCCAAATATATAAATAATGCCCAACTGAATGAATTCGCATGGGCTATCTTTAAAAACTGTGACGACAAAAAGCTACTGACATCAGCAGCGGCATGGAGTAAACAGTCTTTTGAAAAAGAAACCAAACAGAATGCAACCTATATGGATACCTACGCCAACCTATTGTACAAACTCGGCAGAAAACAAGATGCCCTTAGCTGGGAACAAAAGGCAATGGCAGCTGACATTGCAAAGGGACATGATACAATCTGGGAGCAAGAAGTAATTGGGAAGATAAAAAAAGGCGAACCTACCTGGTAATACATTTACCCAAATAAAAAAGCTCCTCTGCTATCGTTCGTAACCACGAACGAT
>JAYVZR010000496.1:0-20310 GCA_043783135.1 Ferruginibacter sp.
TAAGATGTTGGTTACTCATCTGCAAATACATTGCAGCAGCTTACTGGAATTTTTTTGCCCCAAAATTAAAAATGACTTTTTGAGGGACGACTAAATAGATGTTTTTGAAAATATTGACAAAATTTTCGTTAAAATATAATGGCATTAACCGCAAACTAAATATAGCTTCGGATGCTATTTAATTAGCTTTATCATTTATTTCCATCAAGTTGCTTTATTGAAGCTCATGTTTTTCAATAATTTTTTTTGGTTGCTTTTCAAATCCTGATCTTAAAATGATATCCCATAAAGAACTGCTTACGCCAAAGCCCTTTGCAGGTTCATTGTAATGATGTAACATATGGTGTTGTTTAACCTTTTTCATGATACCGCTCTTAAAGTTATAATGATGCATCGCATAATGTAACATATCATAAATTAAATACCCAAATAAAAATCCCGGAAAAAATGCGAATAATGATTGAAGGGGTAAAAAGCTATTAAACAAAAAGTAAAACCCCGTTGCAAGAGGTATGCTAACAGAAGGAGGTAATACCAAACGCTTTTTATCCCGTGGATAATCATGATGTACACCATGAAAAATAAAATGCATTTTTTTTCCAAATTCCGAATTAGGATGATAGTGAAAGATAAAACGGTGCATTATATATTCAGTAATTGTCCATACCGCAAGACCTATCAAAAAATATAACCCAAAATTTAAAATACTGATGCCTTCTGCAAAAGCTTTAAAAATAAAAATAAAAATAGCAGGTACAAAAATAAATAAAGGGATCGCAAAGTGAACTTTGGAAAGGTTTTCCATAAAGCCACTCTTAAACATCCGAATAGACTCTTCCGAATTTGAGATATAATTTTTTTTCATTATTATTAATTTAAATAGTGTTGTGATTAAATTTTAAACTCTTCTTTTAACAACGAACGGCTTAAAGGGTCAATATCTGAAACTTCTGAAAATTCAACATATATCCATTAAATTTCTGACCAACTTTCTGTATAAGGTACATTTTATACTTTTTATATGATATAAAATTAAGTTGTATTTGTTTGCATTACCCACCGGTACAGGAAAAAAATAGCCCGTGCCTCTGCAAAGGTAAATACAACAGAATTAATATTCATTAATGTAATAAATAATAACATTCTTTTTAAGATGTTTGAGTTAATTATTTAAAAGCAATATAGTTGAAAATGATCCTTCCTTTTTGTATTGAAATAAATCGAAAACTGCAAATTCATATTAATTGGTTTAGAAAAAGGAATTACTGGTAAAAATATTAATTAACTCAAAACAGCTTCTAATAATTGTTAATCCAATTCTTTAAACTTTAATAATCTACCCTTATTCTAACTCTCAAGCCCAAGGTAGAAATATTAGGATGATTTAAATATGTAAATCTTTTAACCAAATCAAGCCTAACTATTTTAAAAATATTGGCAACGCCAACACTTGCTTCAACATAGGGTGTTTTGGTAATTGCAAAGGTTGATGGAAGGTTTTCTCCATTAACATACCTTGTAGGGAAAAGAAATGCATCCCGGTTATAATCTGGATTATTTTTATTCCTTAAACTTCCTTTTACAATTTTAAAATCAGCCACTTCCCTAAGTTTCAATTTTTTTAACAGGGGTATTTTATTAAAAATAAAACCGTTAAAATAGAAATCTGAATTAACGGCTACATAATTATCGGTAACAAACTCAAGGTAATTCATCAAGTTATACGCATTTAACTGAAAGGCATAGCTTTGGTTACCTCTAAGAATATTTAGTAATGGAAAAGAAACCTTTCCAAAAATATGTCCGCCTTCAATAGTTACATCTACATATCCTAATTGAGATAAGTAACACCTTTTAGCAATGGCAAGTGTTATATCCAGATAATTATACTGGCCTTTTAATAATCCTTTTACTCCATCCTGTACCCTAAGCAGGTAGATAGGAAACCTATTTTTAATGGGGGTGCGATAATTTGACCCCTGGTAAAATTCCTCGTGTGGCGCCCACCTAAGTTCGCCTAATATTTCAGATGTAATAATATCGGGAAAAATGGCTTTACCGCCAGGAACAGTTTTTTCGTATACGAGTGAATCCGCAGGTGTTTGCTTTAAATGTGTAAAGCTCATTTTATATGCCAAATTTTTACCAAACTCCTTTAAGTATTGCAACTTATAAGTATTGTTGTATAAATATTGATCGTTAACACCTCTTTTAAAAGACAGAAAAAAATTATTTTCCGATTCAAAAACCAATTCTGTACCTGGTAAACTAACATCGTATTGCCGGGTAAATTTTATATAATTAAGCGGATAGGCATAAATGGATTTGCCATTGAACGAATAAGCCCCTGCAACCTTGTATTTAAATTTTTGATCTTTAAAACCGTAGGCGCCATAACCTTCTAAATAGAGACGTTTATTAAATTGGGTATTTGTTCGTCCGCCAAGTTTTAGCCTAAAACCTTCCAGATTACTAAAGCTATAAAATGTATTTGTGTTGCCTAGATCAAAACCGCCAAGTTTTATATAGCCTGCAAAAAGCATAGTACCAATTTTCATTGTAGTGTTAAACGATTTCATGTTTCGTAAACTATCTATATTGGAATACACTTTTGATTCTACCGAGGATAACTGCTGGTGCCTGTTTGCTATCCAAAAACTATCAGTATTATTTCCGGGGGGTGCTTGCATTACCCGGCCCTTTCCATTGTACATACTATCTTGGGCAGGTACATTAATAATAAAGTTTTTATACGATACCGTTCTTTCGCCAAGTATACCACCAGCAGAAGCTTGCCAGAGGGCAAATTCTGCCCTCATGCTGCTTTTTAGTACATGGTATCTTCCGTCAAGTGATGATTTTTCAAAATCCTGGCTTATTTTCAATTCTCTTGCCCAGTTTAAATTGGCTCTTTTACCAACTGATAAATTAATTTTCTGTACACTATAATTTCCATCTAGTGTTACATACATTACGCCACTAAATAAAAGGTCACTGGTATTGCGTGGCATAAAATTTAATTTAACCAGTTTTATACCATCATTCTCGATCGTATCTGTAATAAAAAACCTATAAAAAGTAGGTGCTAAATCTGCAATAGGGCTTAAAAATTGCGTAGTAAGCACTATGATATTATTATCGTAAATATTTATATCTGCATATAGCCTTTTTAAATAAAAGGTTATTCCCTTATCATCAATAAAATCTCCATAGTTTACTTTCTTTTCAGCAATACTGTATGATTGATTTTTAATTGGCTTTTTTCTATAATAATTTTGAGAAAGTTTTTCTTCCAGGTAAATAGGCACCAGTGCAAACCCCTTTATAGAAGTGGTATCCATATTATCCAGGATAAATTTATAATTTTTAAATAAACGGGTATTGGTAAATTTTTCAGGTTTGTTGGCTATTGAAAGTTCCAGCTTTTCATATTCTTCATTTTGTACAAAATCGTAGCTGCTAATCTTATTTTTGCTTTTGTTGGCAATAACCTTTTCAATTAATTCTACTGCAGGGTTGTCTTTATTTTTGTATTTGCCCCGTTTTGCTGTTATTATTACAGACTTTAATGAATCGTTAACTTCTAAATCTACATTGAGTGTTTGGGTTGTTTGGGCAACAATTTTTTTTACTACTTTTTTATAGCCAGAATAAGAAAATACAACTGTTGTATATTCAGGATTATTTATTTCAATAGAGTAACTACCATCGTTATTAGTGACAATGCCTTTTCCTCCCAGGAAATAAATACTTACAAGGCCCAATGGCAGTTCTGTTGCAGCATCCCTTACAACTCCTTTAACAACTGTTTGCCCATTTGCTTTAACTACACAAAATGTTATGGTAAATAAAAATAAAACCCGCAATATTATCAACCTGATTTTCATTATCAACTACTTATTATTAATTCTTCTCTTTCCACTATTGCATTTACTTATTAAGCCCAAAATGCCCATATCAATTATAAAAAAAGTTACTACCGCCTGCCAAAAAATATTTAAGTAGCCGGCAGGCAATAATAACCATATGATGCAATGCAATAAAACCTAATAATTACCATACCATAAATTAGTATGCCTTATTCTTCGTTCTAATACCCTATCAAACAATAACTTATTATTATGTATTTGTACTTATAATAATTTATTATCTTTATACCACTTTATGCTATCTTTTAACCCCTCCTCTAAATTAAATTTGGGACTAAAGTTTAATTCAGCTTTTGCTTTACTGATATCGCATGACCAATTTTTGGCCGCCAGTTCGTGCAATTTTTCCCTATTAATTACTGCAGGCTTATTTACCCAACCATTGGTAGTTTCCAAAAAATAAGCCAATGCTTTTATCAAAGGCATTGGTATGTGAAACCTGATGGAATTTTTTTTCAGCAATTTTTTTGCTATATCTGCAAACTGGTACCTGGTATAGTTGTTACCATCCGAAATGGTATAAATACCAGTTTTATTTAAAAACAAAGCCTGTACTGCCACATCCGCAACATCTCCTGCATGCACAAAACTTAATTGCTGTAAAAATTTGCCTATGTAAGGATCAAAACCTCTATTAATTGTTTTGATCATAATAAAAATATCTTTATCTCTTGGGCCATAAATGGCTGTTGGGCGCAGAATAGTAAGCGGTATTTTAACAGTACTTAACTCCGTTTCAGCAAGCAGCTTACTTCTGCCGTAGGCTGTTACAGGCCTGGGATTTGTTTGCTCAGTGATGACACCTTGATCATCAATTAAAGGACCTACTGCAGCTAAACTGCTGATAAAAACCATTTTTTTAAAACAGCCGTTATGCTCCTCAACTGCCTTTGCAAGATTTACAGAATAAGTGGCATTTACATAATCATACTCCTGCTGCCTTACCGCTTTAGTAACACCAGCAGCGTGAATGATGTAATTAATTTTATTATCTGTGAGTACTTTGCTTAATGCACTAACATCTTCATAATTAAGCGAAACAAATTTAATGGGCAATTCTTTTAAATGTTCTATCCTGCTATTGCCCCTGACAGCTGCAAATACTTCCAATTTTTTTTCCAAAGCTGCCATTACCAGATGGTAACCTAAAAAGCCACTTGCACCTGTTATTAGTACGCTTTCGCTCATATTGCTTTTTCAAAAATTCTATAGCGTTTGTACACTTTGGCGTTCATCTTTATTAACCCTTTATTCATCATTTCGTTATCCTCCAAAATCCAGGAGGCCTCTCCGCCTTTCATTTTTTTATCAATCGCCTTTTGTATTATTTCAGCATAAAAAAAAGCTTCAATGCCTGCTTGTCTGTATTCTTTATTTACCCCTAAAGCCAATATACGCACATAATTAATTTTCTTTTTGCCCAGTAATAATTTAAAAATTCCGGTGGGTAACAAACGCCCTCTTTTTATTTTTATGAGTGTTTGGTTTATGTCAGGAATCACCAATGCAAAACCAACTATTTTCCCTTCGTGCTCAGCTACAAAGGCAAAGTCCTTATCCAGTATCATTTTAAGGTCTTTAGCCGTATGTTTAAATTCACCATCAGTCATGGGTACAAAACCGGTATTTTCTTTCCATGCTGCATTGTAAACCTTTAGTATTTTTTTTGTTTCGTTGGCAAAATCTTTAAGATCTACATTTCTGATAATAATATTTCTGTCAGCTAATCTTTTATGCAATAATTCCTTTAGCTTAACTGATTTTTTATCTACGACGCTTGTTGGCAAATTATATGCTAAGAGGTCAACATTTTTTGTAAACCCTTCTGCAGTTAACAAATCGAGGTAGTAAGGCTTATTGTAAGTCATCATGGTAACGGGAGGAGAATCAAACCCCTCTACCAATAAACCGGCAGTTTCGTTGGTGGAAGGATTTACAGGCCCAATCATTTTATTGGCGCCATTGCCAACCAGCCATTTTTCTGCCTCGTCCAATAATTTTTTTGATATTTCCCGATCATTGTACAAATCGTAAAAGCCAAAAAAACCCTCCGATACATTTTTAAACTTATTGTGGTTATTATTTAAAATAGCGGCAATACGTCCTTTTATCGTTCCATCTTCATAAGCCAGAAAAAGCTGCATAGATGAATGATCGTGAAAGGGATGTTTGCCAGGTGTAAGGATATCCCGTTGAGCTATATATAATTCAGGAACATAATTAATATCGCCCTCATATAGCGTGTGTGGAAAATCTATAAAAGCAGCCAATTGCTTTTTGTTTCCTACCTTTTTTATTTCAATCATGCTCTTCTAACTTTTAACAAAGGCACTTTTAATTTGTAGGAAACTTTTTTTATTTTTTCTACTGCATAATCTATTTGCTTAAAGGAATGAGTAGCCATTAAAGAGAACCGGATCATCGATGAATCGCTGCTTACTGCAGGAGAAACTACCGGGTTTACGAAGATCCCTTCGTCCATCAGCATTTTTGCCATCAAAAATGTTTTTTCATTGTCTCTTACAAAAATGGGAATAATGGGAGATTCAGACAAACCAATATCAAAACCTGCTTTCTTAAAAGCATCTAATGCATAATTGGTATTGGTCCATAATTTTTCTACTCTCTGTGGCTCATTTTTTAAAACATTCAGCGCAGCTAAAGCACTTGCAGTTGCTGCAGGAGAAATACTTGCACTAAACATTAAAGAACGGGCATTGTGTTTTAAATATTCAATAATCACTTTATCAGCCGCAATAAAACCGCCAATAGATGCAAGTGACTTACTGAAAGTACCCATTATTAAATCTATTTTATGGGTATTATTAAAATAAGAAGCAGTACCCTGACCAGCAGGCCCCAGCACTCCAAGAGAGTGTGCATCATCCACAAAAACGGCGGCGTTGTATTTTTTTGCCAATACTGTTATTTCATCCAGTTTGGAAATATCGCCTTCCATACTAAAAATACCATCAGTTGCAATTATTTTAAATGCCTCGTATGGTACATTGCTCAGCAATTTTTCCAGGTGTGCCATATCTGAATGGCCATATTTATATAATTTAGAAAAGGATAAACGTGCACCATCAATAATACATGCATGGTTCAGTTCATCTGAAAATATAAAATCGGTTCTTCCACCCAATGCAGATAATACGCCTACATTTACCTGGTAACCCGTGCTAAAAACCAAAGAAGCTTCTTTACCAACAAATTGTGCCAACGCTTCTTCCAGTTCAAGATGAAGGTCAAGCGTACCATTTAAAAACCTGGAACCGGCACAACCACTGCCATACTTATCAATGGCTCTTTTACCGGCTTCTTTTACTTCGGGATGATTGGTTAAACCAAGATAACTGTTTGAACCAAACATCAAAACCCGTTTACCGGCAATTATCACTTCTGTATCCTGGTCACTTTCCAATGGCCTGAAAAAAGGATAGATGTCGGCTGATTTTAAATCCTCAGCAGTTTTAAATGCAGAAACTTTGTCTATTAAGGTTTTATTTGTCATTGCAATGTTTTAAATGTTTCCTCAAGAATATTGTTACAAAAAATAAACTATTAATTCAAAAAAGTTGTATTATGATAAGCATTAAAAACTGACATCGTTTTATTTGCATTTTTTCTGTATCCTGTTTAATACATTGATACAGGTTTCGATGTCCTGTTCGTTAATGCCTTCTTTTAAAATTCCATCATGCCCTAAAAATTTACTATGCATCGTATCAATAATAGATTTGCCTGTTCCGGTTAATTCTATTACATTTTTCCTTCTGTCGCCTTTTACTGGCAGTCGTTTTACAAAGCCTTTTTCTTCTAAAATATCAATTGATCTTAGAATAGCCGATTTTGTTTTATCCATAACAGCTGCAATATCCTGTTGTATCATTTCCTTGGTTTTATTACGGGAAATATAATACAGAACCCCCAATTGCTCAAAAGTTATATCCCTCGTAATGCCCGAAAATGTACCATTGATTGTTTTCAACAGTAGCTTTCCTGTGTGAACAATCATAAAACCAAGCGTATCTGGCATCTCTTTACTGTACATATATCAATAGTTGCGTATTAAACGATTGCAAAACTAAAAATATTTTTCGGTAATAAACAAATAATACATTTTAAAAAATATAATATTTGATATTTTTTAACTAATTATCTATTGATTATTAATAAAAACCAAGCATTTTATTTAACAAAAAAAATAATTACAAACTTTAGTTTATACTTGATTTCCTTAAAGAAAGAAAATTATTCAAAGAAAAATATCCTTTTTTTATTAACAAGTTAATGCAATTGCAAAGAACTATTTCAGAAATTGTTAATTTTTGAAACACGTTAAAACAATTTTGGGTACTGTAAAAAGCAGACACTGTTCAACCGTCTGTTGTGTAAAAACTAAAATACAAAATTACTGTAGTAGTATTTGAACTAATAATGGCATTACTAACTATTAGAAAAAGCTTCCTATTATTTTGGTATTATTGATTCATCGCTAAAATTTTTTCAATTGCGTCCAGTTCTTCTTTGTCAAATTTGAGATTGTTTAATGTACTTAGGTTATTATGCAATTGTTCCACATTACTAACCCCTATCAAAACAGTAGTAATCCTTTTGTCTTTTAATATCCATGACAAAGCCATCTGTGCCAGCGATTGCCCTCTTTTTTTTGCTATTTCATTTAATGCAGTTATTTGGGCTATAACCTGCGGAGTAATTGCGCTTGATTGCAAAGCGCCGTGAACCTTGGCAGCTCTTGACTGTTGAGGAATGTTACCATGCAAATATTTGTCTGTTAATAAGCCCTGTGCCAATGGCGAAAAAGGTATACAACCAACTCCATTCTCTTCCAATACATCTAACAACCCATCTTCTGCCCATCGTTCGAACATGGAATATTTTGGCTGATGAATAAGGCATGGTGTGCCCAGCCTATTTAATATTTCTATAGCTTGTTTCGCTTCGGCCTGGTGATAGTTGGATAAGCCTACATATAGAGCCTTGCCGCTTTTCACAATATCGTGCAAAGCCTGCATAGTTTCTTCTAATGGAGTATTAGGGTCGGGCCGGTGACTATAAAAAATATCAACGTAATCTAATTGTAACCTTTGCAGGCTTTGGTTAAGACTGCTGATTAAATATTTTCTCGATCCCCATTCGCCATAAGGGCCGGGCCACATATTATATCCTGCTTTGCTGGATATAATAAGTTCATCACGTAAAAAACCTGTAAAATCCTTCTTTAAAATGGCTCCAAAATTTTCCTCTGCAGATCCGGGAGGTGGGCCATAATTATTGGCAAGATCAATATGTGTTATGCCATTATCGAAAGCTGAGCGTATAATTTGCCGGCCATTTTCAAAAACATCCACCCCGCCGAAATTATGCCACAAACCCAATGAAATGGCAGGCAACTGTAAACCGCTTTTGCCACAACGGTTGTAGAGCATATTATCATATCTTGTTAAGGATGGTGTATAATTCATTGTAGTGACTATTAATTTATAAGTTGAAATTGTAATATTTCTATTGTGGCATTTTAATCATTCATAAAACTGCCATTAAAAGGGATGGTTGTATACGATCCTATACAACCATCCTTCGAAAATATTCTTTGTCTTCTTTTATTTAAGAAGGTTTGTTTTCATATAGTCTGCACTAACTTTAATACCCTCAAATACCGGGTTTCTGTATTGTTCCTGTTCTACAAAAGCATAATCAAGCCCTGCCAGTTCTTTTGACTTAAAAAGCGTTTTCCAGTCAATAACACCTTTACCCACTTCGCAGGTTTGCCCTTTAGGCGCTGCTGTTGTAGCCGCTTCCATATCTTTTATATGCCACATTGGAAAACGTCCGGGATATTTTTTAAACCATTGAACCGGATCCTGGCCTGCATAATACACCCAATACATATCCATTTCAAATTTCGCCAGTTTTGGGTCTGTACTCTTTAAAAGCATTTCATAATAAGTAGTGCCATCATCCATTTTTGTAAACTCAAAATCGTGGTTGTGATAGGCAGTAGTGATGCCGACTGCCTTGCTTAACTCCCCTCCCTTATTTAATCGCTCGGCAATCAGTTTAAAATTATCAGCTGTTCTGTACTTTGGTTCAACCCATGGAATAACTACATATTTTTGACCTAAAATGGCGGCATCTTCCAGTAAGTATTTCCAGCTGTCCCAGTTATATTCTTTCTGGTACATCATATCTGCCAGGCCATAATGACCACTTACTGTTTTAAGGTTATTTTGTTTTAGCAATTCAGCCATTTGCGGCACAGTATTACCAAAAAACATCCGGTTATTATAGCCATACATTTCAAGTATGGTGTAACCAGCTTCAGAAACCTTGTGCAATGTATTGCTAAGGTCTTTTATTTCATTTCTTACAGTGTACAACTGTAAACCAAGTTCTTTATGCAGTTTAAATAACGATGTTTTATCTACCATCATCGTAGCAGCAAGAACAGAGCTCTGCTGAATAAATTTTCTTCGTGTAACCATGACTGATATTTTTATATTTTAAATAAATGATTCGATAATAAATTATAATAATAATTGTTACCTGGTAAGCCATCCATGATTTTGCATCCAGTTTTTACACCGGTCCATCCATTGTTCATTTATATTTTTTAAATTCATTCCAAAACCGTGCCCACCACTTTCGTATAAATGCATTTCGGCCGGAACATGGTTTTTTATCAACGCTATATAAAATGCAACACTATTTTGAGGTTTAACAGCAGCATCATCGCTTGCATGTACTAAAAAAGTGGGTGGCGTATTGCTGGTTACCTGCAACTCATTTGAATACTCTATAATTTTTTGTACGGATGGATTTTTACCTAACAGGTTATCTCTTGAACCGATGTGTCCAATACTGTCAGTAAAACTAATAACAGGATAAATCAGCAGCATAAAATCGGGGCGCAAACTGGTATTATTAGAGTTTTCAATAACAGCCTTTTCAAAATGTGTTCCTTCTGTTGATGCCAAATGCCCTCCGGCAGAAAAACCCATTATACCGATCCTTGCCGGGTTAATATTCCATTGTTTGGCTCCTTCCCTTACTATTTTCATGGCCTGTTGCGCATCTTGCAGCGGGCCAATTTCAGGATTAACCATCGTTGCAATATTTGGAATACGGTATTTTACTACAAAGGCCGCCACGCCCATTTCCACAAACTTTTTTGCAATGTCTGCACCTTCGTGACCGGCTGCAACAATTCCGTATCCGCCACCGGGGCAGATGACTACTGCAGTACCGGTTGCCTTTTCTTTTGAAGGAAGATAGATACTAAGGGTGGGTATTGATACTTTACTAATAATTAATATTCCATCCGACGTCTCAGATTTTTCTTCATCCTTTGAAGGTTTGCTATTGGGTATACTCTCTTTATATAATGGTATAATTGTTTGCGACATCATTAATAATGGTGTAAAATAAAGAAGAGATATTAATGCCGCAATTTTTTTCATAATAATGATAACCCATTTCAAAAACATAATTCATCAAGCAGAAGCTATTTGCTTTGCCCTTAATAAATAAGCGTTGCTGTGCTTAAAAGCATCAATACTATGTTGCCCAGGCCTTGTCGCCTTTTTTATATGGATATGCCCCATCATATCTGCCTGGTACTGCGATATAACGCAAGGCCTCAGTAGCACCTGGTTTAGATGTAAAGAACCCGAATAAAGTTAACTGTTTCATCATAGTAAAGTAGTGAGCCGGGTCTTCTGGCTTTTTACTTTTCTGATAGTCCTTGGCTTCCTTATCAAGTGTTGTAAGCAAGGCGGTTCTTTGTTCTGGCGTAGCTTCTAAAAAAGATTTACCATTTGCTTTTTTGCAGGCTTCTTCTAATTTACCGATACCGGCATGAAATATTACCTGGTCCTTATCTTCATAACAATCGTTTACCATTACTACCATAAACTCGCCTACCTTGGCTGCTTTGGCACCCGGCGTTTTTGTAGCTGGTAAAATTGTTTCTGCTACTTCATCCAAAAATGCGGTATCTGCCTGGCTGAATTTTAGGCCGCCAACATCTGGTCCGCTTTTACAGCTATTGAGTAATTCGCTGCCAATAAATACACCGCCGGTTAATGCCGCAATCATTTTTAAGAGTTCTCTTCTTTCCATATTGATAGTTTTTATATGATTATTATATATTTCCTTTTTTCAATTCGCTTACTGCATGATCTGCTGCCCTTGCTGTAAATGCCATATAAGTTAAGGATGGATTTACACAAGCGGCTGAAGTCATAAATGAACCATCTGTTATAAAAATATTAGGTGCGTCCCACATTTGATTAAAACTGTTGAGTACAGATGTTTTCGCATTTTTACCCATACGTGCCGAACCCATTTCATGAATACCTCTTCCTAAAGTTCCGTCTCCATCACGGCCTTTTACATTTTTTACTCCTGCGGCTTCCAGCATTTCAATGGCATCAGCAAGCATGTCTTTACGCATCTTTTTTTCGTTCTCTTTATATTCAATATCCATTGATAAAACATTCAATCCCCATTTATCTTTTTTTGTTTTATCAAGGGTAACAAAGTTTTCATGGTAAGGAAGTGTTTCGCCAAAACCACCAATATTCATTGTCCATGAACCTGGCTCTGACAAAGCTTCTTTTAAACCAACACCAATAGATATTTCTTCTGCTGAACGGCTATACCCTTGCCTGGTACCACCCCCCTGGTAACCATAGCCACGCAGGTAATCGCGTTTGTCGCCAAATAAATTCTGGTATCTTGGAATATAAATACCATTTGCCCGGCGGCCAAATATATATTTATCTTCATAACCTTCTACCTCTCCGCCGGCACCAACACCAAGGTGATGATCCATTATGTTATGTCCTAATTCTCCGCTGCTGCTTCCCAGCCCTTCCTGCCAAACATCTGTGGCAGAATTCATAAGTATCCATGCACTGTTTAAAGTAGATGCATTTAAAAAAATTATTTTGGCGTTGTAAGTATATGTTTTATTATTTTCCCCATCCAGTACCTCAACACCAGTGGCTCTTTTTTTATCTTTATCGTATAAAATTTTTGTAACAATACTCCATGGACGTACAGTAAGGTTGCCTGTTTTTTTGGCTGCGGGAAGTGTAGAAGACTGGGTACTGAAATAAGCGCCAAACGGGCAACCCAGCCAGCATTTATTTCTATACTGGCAACTGTTTCTTTCCTGTATTGGTTCGGTTATATTAGCGGTACGGCCAATGATTATTGACCTACTACCTTTATAATGTTCTTTAATTCTTGCCGCTACATCTTTTTCTACAATGGTCATTTCCATTGCCGGCATAAACTGGCCATCAGGTAATTGTGCCAGGCCATCTCTTGATCCGCTGATGCCGGCAAATTTTTCAACATAATCGTACCACGGAGCAATGTCTTTATATCTTACCGGCCAATCTATAGCAACACCATCTTTAAGATTTGCCTCAAAATCAAAATCACTCCATCGATAACTTTGCCTGCCCCACATTAATGAACGGCCACCCATATGGTAACCACGGAACCAGTCAAAACGTTTTACTTCAGTATATGGACTGTCTTTATCACTTGCCCAATAATCAAGATTGGTTTCATTTAAAGGATAGTCCCTTTTCAATACAGGATATTCTTTTATCATTTCCTGCGTACGTCTTCCCCTGTGCGGATAATCCCATGCTTCCTTATTGGCATTTACATAATCTTTTATATGCTCAATATCACGGCCCCTTTCAAGCATTAAAACTTTTAGTCCTTTTTCGGTTAATTCTTTTGCAGCCCAGCCACCGCTGATGCCTGAGCCAACTACAATGGCATCATAGGTATTTTGAGTAACTGCTTTGTTGTTTACTTTTGTTGAATCCTGCGGCATAATTTATTTTTTTGATTACACTAATTTTTAATAATTACACTAATTAAATCCCCGCACTATGGCAACCTCCATTCATAACCCATAACTTATAGTTCATAACTCTCTACAGGTTCATTTTCTTTAATTCACTTACTGCATGATCGGCTGCTCTTGCTGTAAAAGCCATATAACCCAATGATGGATTGTGGCAAGCTGCAGATACCATAAAAGAACCATCGGTAACAAAAACATTGGGGGCATCCCATATTTGATTAAAACTATTCAATACAGAAGTCTTAGGATCCCGGCCCATACGTGCTGATCCCATTTCATGTATACCCCTTCCTAATGTACCGTCGCCCATATATCCTTGTACATTTTTAACCCCTGCGATACTCAGCATTTCTTCGGCATCTTTCTGCATATCTATCCTCATTTTTTTCTCATTCTCTTTATATTCAATATCCATCGACAGAACTTTCAGCCCCCACTTATCTTTTCTTGTTTTATCAAGGGTAACTTTATTTTCATGATAAGGCAATGTTTCTCCAAAACCACCCATACCCATTGACCATGAACCAGGTTCGGACAACGCCTCTTTAAAAGTTCCGCCAATAGTTAATTCAGGGATATTCCTGCTCCAGTTTTCCCTGTCTGCTCCACCCTGGTAACCAAAGCCACGAAGGTAATCCCGTTTATCGCCAAATAAATTACGGTAACGGGCAATATAAACACCATTGGCACGGCGGCCAAATGTATATTTATCTTCAAAGCCTTCTACAGTACCACTTGCACCAACGCCCAAATGATGGTCCATAATATTATGCCCTAATTCACCACTGCTGCTTCCCAAACCACCTTCCCAAACATCAGTAGCCGAATTCATCAACACCCACGCACTATTTAAGGTTGATGCATTCAGAAAAATTATTTTGGCATTGTATACATAAGTCTTGTTGTCTTCTGCATCCAGCACCTCGACACCCGTGGCTCTTTTTTTATCTTTATCGTATAAAATTTTTGTAACAATGCTCCATGGACGCAGGGTAAGATTACCAGTTGCCGTGGCTGCGGGCAACGTAGAAGATTGTGTACTAAAATATGCACCAAACGGGCAACCCAGCCAGCATTTATTCCTGTACTGGCAGTTGGTTCTTCCAGGTAATGGCTCGGTTATATTAGCAGTACGGCCAATGATCATTCTTCTGTAACTGTTGTAATGGGTGTTCATTCTTGCAGCTACATCTTTTTCAACAATATTCATATCCATGGCTGGCATATACTGTCCATCAGGTAATTGTGGCAAGCCGTCTCTTGAGCCGCTGATGCCCGCAAATTTTTCAACATAATCATACCATGGTGCAATATCTTTATATCTAACGGGCCAATCTATTGCAACCCCTTCTTTTAAATTTGCCTCAAAATCAAAATCGCTCAGGCGATAACTTTGCCTGCCCCACATTAGTGATCTTCCGCCCACATGATATCCCCTGAACCAATCAAAACGTTTTACTTCGGTATATGGACTATCGATATCGCTTGCCCAATAATCAAGATTGGTTTCATTTAAAGGATAATCCCTTTTTAAAACAGGATAATCTTTTATCATTTGCTGTGTACGCTCACCACGGTGCGGATAATCCCATGCTTCCTTATTGGCATTTACATAATCTTTTACATGCACAATATCACGCCCACGTTCAAGCATCAGCACTTTTAACCCTTTTTCAGTAAGCTCCTTCGCAGCCCACCCGCCACTTATTCCGGAGCCCACCACAATTGCATCGTATGTATTGTCTGGCATAAAAATATTTTAATGTTATTGAATTGTTTACAATTATAAGCTCGTTGCTGCAAGAGGTACTTTAAAAATTATATTGAATAATTGTGTTTATACGTCACAAATAATAACTGCATTTTTTAAGGCCGCCAGTTTGCTTTTATTGTCTTTACCTGTTGGTATAAATTCCTGTGCTACATATCCTTTATAACCAGTGGCTATAATTGCCTTCATAATTGCAGGATAATATAATTCCTGTGTTTCATCAATTTCGTGGCGCCCCGGAACCCCGCCTGTATGGTAATGGCCAAAATATTGGTGGTTATCCTGTATGGTACGTATAACATCTCCCTCATCAATCTGCATGTGGTAAATATCGTAAAGCAATTTAAAATTCGGGGAACCTAACCTTTTGCATAACTCAACACCCCAGGCCGTTTTATCGCACATATAATCTTTATGATCTACTTTACTGTTTAGCAATTCCATATGCACAGTAATACCATTTTTTTCTGCCAGCGATACTATTGGCTTAAGGCCTTCCACACAGTTTTTAAGTCCTGTTTCGTCATCCATACCTCTTCGGCTTCCGCTAAAACAAATTACATCTTTATAACCCGCTTTCACCATCAGTGGTATAACAGCTGTATAGTCTTTAATCAATTGTTCATGAAAGGTTTTAGTATTAAACCCGTCTGTTAAACTAACATTACCTCCGTGGTAACACATTGAACTGTATATGCCGTATTGCTGCAATACCGGCCAGTCTTTTGGGGCAATTAAATCAATGGCGCTAAAACCAATTTCTTTTACTGCAATACAAAGTTCCGCCAGTGGTACAGAACCGTAACACCATTGGCAAACCGAGTGATTGATATTGCTTTTTAATTCCAATTTATTTTTTTTTGAATTTTCAGATGTATCAAAAGATGATAGGATAGAGGTAGATCCAAGTGCAGCGGAACCACCAATCAGCATATTCTTTATAGCATTTCGCCTGTTTTGATTATCGGGCATAATATAAAATTTTAATTGATTGAATTAGAAAATGACAGTGCCTGTGCCTGCTTTTTTGACCTCATGTAAAAAAATAAACCAGCAAAAGCGGCAATTAAAAAGATAGGTATCAGAAGAGTAGCATTGATAATTTCCGGACCGGCTAATTTTTTTGCTTCATTGAGCACACTCACCATTGCCGGTGTTGCAGCCGGGTCAGAATAAGCCGAAACCGTTGCACCTGCCGGTAACTTAGCTCCGAGTATCTTGTCATAATATCCACCCATAAATATCCCATAAAATGCTACTGCTAACATACCTCCGCCACCAACCAGGTTCATCCCCACGGCGCCGGTTTTTGGCAGATTTTCAGAAACAAATCCCAGCATTGTAGGCCAAAAATAACAAACACCTATTCCAAATACAAATGCGCCTACAAACAACATATTACCCGTTGTATGTCCCAACATGTATAAACCCAGCGTAGCAAAAATGGCTGAAAATAACAATACTCCTGTGGGAGAAAGTCTGTGTACCACGGAGCCAGCAAAACCACGGCCAACAACCATTACGCCTGTTTCAAGCGTTAACAATAATAGAGCATTGTCATTAACATTTTTTAGCAGTACATCAATCCATTGACCGGTAAATAATTCTGTAATGGCAGTACCCCACATCAAAATGAAAATGATAAAAAACAAGGGAGTAAATAAAGCCTTATACATTTCTGAAGCAGATACACCACTTGAAACCCTTTCTGTAACCGGGAATTCTAATTTGCTAAACAGGTAACCATAAATAAAGGTTGGGATAAGCATTACAGCTACAAGTATTTTCCAATTGTCCATGTATAAAGTATCCGGAATATGTACACCGAAAAAATGTACTATCAGGGTACCAATTACTATCCCGCCGGGAAACCAGAGATGAAAATAATTCAGCCTCACAGTTTTATTTTCAGGATAAAGACTTGCTACCAGTGGATTACAGGCCGCTTCCACCGTTCCGTTACCTAAGCCTATCAACAGGGTGGAAATAAAGAGAGACCAGAAACCGGTAGCGAAAATAGTCAACACGATGCCCAACAAATGAAATACAGCAGCAGCCACCAATAATTTTTTCATCCCAATAACATCTACTACCATGCCGCCAATAATAATCGCAATCGGAAAGCCCCAGAAAGCCGTACTCGTAATGATACCAGCCTGCTCCTGGGAGAGGCCGAAATTATGTTTCCAGGTGTCAAGTAAACCGGCACGGATACCAAAAGAAAGTGATGTTACTAATAAAGCCATGCAACTGGCCACAAAAAGTTTATTCCGTTGAATATTGGCAGACATAATCGTTAAGGTTTTTTTAAGCAATGAAGTAACAAGGTAAGTATTTATGCAAATAAAACACCGAATTCATAATAAAAATATATCAACAACACGGATTATCGCTTTTTTTCTAAAAAAAAATTTAGTGGTTTATAAAAAAAATTTATTTATTTTTTTCGGCTGGAAGAATATTATTTTTAATTTGCCGGTTTAGGCATCTGTTAAAATAAAAATGATAATTTTAGCATCCTGAATAACGGGATGCGAAATGCTGTATGGAAAAACATCAACACCTATATAGCTCGCCGAGCCAGTTTCATCAAAAATTGCTGTATAAAATACAATCACTTTTAATTATAATTATATGAACAGAAAATTACGGATGGGTATGATTGGCGGCGGCACAGATGCGTTTATTGGTGCTATTCACCGTCTTGCGTCAAATATGGATGGATTAATAGAACTGGCAGCAGGTGCCTTAAGTATAAACCCCGACATTGCCCAAAAATCGGGCGAAATACTTTTTTTGCCAAAGGAACGAACTTATCTTACGTACGATGAACTTATAATAAAAGAAAGCCAGTTGCCTGCTGATAAAAGGATTGATTTTGTAACCATTGTTACACCAAATTTTGCCCATTTTGCACCGGCAATGATGGCGATGGATAATGGTTTTCATGTGGTGGTAGAAAAACCAATTGGCTTTACTTTGTCTGAGGCAAAACAATTAAAAGCCAAGGTAGAAGAAACCGGTTTGATACTTTGTTTAACACATACTTACTCTGGTTACCCAATGGTAAAACAGGCAAGGGCCATGTGTGCAGAAGGAGTATTGGGTAAAATAAGAAAAGTGTGGGTAGAATACCCACAGGGATGGCTGAGTAAATTAAGTGAAAGGGAAGGCAATGCCCAGGCAGCCTGGAGAACCGACCCTACAAAAAGTGGCAAAAGCGGTGCAATGGGTGATATTGGTACGCATGCTGCCCACCTTGCAGAGTATGTTAGTGGTTTGCAAATTACCCATATGTGTGCTGCTTTAAATATTTTGGTGGATGGCAGGGCACTGGATGATGATGGCAATGTATTGTTGAAATTTAATAATGGTGCAGCAGGTGTTTTAATGGCTTCGCAGGTTGCGGCCGGTGAAGAGAACGCCTTAAGAATAAGGGTATACGGCGAAAAAGGAGGCATTGAATGGGCACAACAGGAGCCTAATACCCTGTTGGTAAAATGGCTTGATCAGCCTGCACAAATATTAAGGGCAGGGACAAACTATCCCGGGCTTTCCAACTTTGCAAGAAACAGTTGCCGTACACCAGGGGGGCATCCGGAAGGTTACCTGGAAGCCTTTGGAAATATCTATAGAAATTTTGCGCAAACACTATCAGCAAGAATTGATGGCACTATTCCTTCAAAAGAAGCGCTTGATTTTCCTTCTGTTGAAGATGGGATAAGAGGAATGGCATTTATTGATAATGTGGTAGCATCTTCACAGTCGGATAAAAAATGGTTTGATCATACAGTTGGATAGGAACGCTGATGACACTGATTTAAACTGATTGCGACGGATTTTTATTTTACGGTTTGAGAAGTGAGTGTTCGATTGGGAAGTGTACCACAATGCTGAAAATGTACAAGTGAGTGACACAGCGATTTACCACATTGCATCTTAGCCCGGACAATAATTTATTTGATTTTACCATTAGTAAAAAATTTGCTCTCCGATGGTGATGCATAAAAACAATAACTAAATATTTATGACAACAGTAAAAGGGCCGGGAATTTTTCTTGCACAATTTATGGGAGATGATGCTCCCTTTAATTCGTTAAAAAGTATTTGTACATGGGCCAAAAGCATTGGGTTTGTTGGCGTACAAATTCCCAGCTGGGATGGCCGCCTGATAGACCTGCAAAAAGCTGCCGAAAGCAAAACTTATTGCGATGAATTGAAAGGGATTGTAAACAGCTGCGGATTGGAAATAACAGAACTGTCTACCCATTTACAGGGCCAATTGATAGCAGTAAACCCTGCCTATGATGCCTTGTTTGATGGCTTTGCACCAGAAGCTTTTCGCAACAACCCTATAGCAAGAACCCAATGGGCGATACAACAATTAAAGTACGCTGCTATAGCGTCAAAAAACCTAGGACTGAGCGCACACGCCACTTTTAGCGGTGCCTTATTATGGCATACCGTATATCCATGGCCACAACGGCCCGCAGGTTTAGTAGAAACAGGTTTTACTGAATTGGCAAAAAGATGGCTGCCGATATTGAATCATTTTGACGAACAGGGTGTTGATCTTTGTTATGAAATTCATCCGGGAGAAGATCTTCATGATGGGGTTAGTTACGAAATGTTTCTTGAAAAAGTAAACCACCATCCGAGGGCCTGTTTATTATACGACCCTTCGCATTTTGTAT
>JAYVZR010000497.1:0-2962 GCA_043783135.1 Ferruginibacter sp.
TCTTTATTATACGTACAGTTTGTAGTAATATCTAAAACTGTAATTACGTATTTGCCTGCAGAAAGGCCTGTGATAATATTGCTGGAAGTAAAATTAATGGTTATAGGCCCAACAGCTTTATATGAATAATTGCCAGACCCGCCGGTTGCATTGATTTCGATGATACCTGTTGCTGCACACCTTGATTCATGTGCAATATAGGTAGCTTTTAAAGAATCGCATACCTGGGCATAGGTAAAATTGGGAAGTATTAATGTGGTTATTATGGCAATAAATACAATACCAGTATTGTAAAGTTTTTTCATATTATTAGTACTGAATAACTCATAAACGTACTTTTACTAAACTTAGTATCTCTTTATTTTCCACATGTTTTTATTTATTATAAACATTTTTATAAATTATAAAATAGCTTAATTATATAGATGTTTGCAAAATATTTCTACTTGTTATTTTTACTTCTTCGTTATTAATGTTTCTTAATGAATTTGCGTATAAAAGATCTTTTTTACCAGATGGCATGGCTTTAACATATTTTGGTAAAATTGTTGAATAGATATGTAAAATTGATTGGCATGAAAAAAAGATATATATGTGTTGGGGCATTTATTATAACGGGTGCGTTATTTAGCTGCAGTAAAAAAGTTCATCCCGTTAACACAGGGCATGCAGTTGTAACTAATGATACCACAGTTACAAAAAAAACACCAGTAAAGCGTAAGCCAAAAGAGGCTGTGCCAAATGTAATTACAGTAAATGATGCCAGCGCACATAAAACTGTTGATGGCAGGTATTATTACGATTTGCAGGGACACAGGTATTGGCGCAATAATAAAGACGGAAAATATTATTTATTTAATAAAACCATGTATGCTGATGCGGCATTTAAACCTGAGTAGACAGGTTAGCAGCTTATTGCTTCTCTATATAAAAAAATGGAGCCCCTTAATTACTTAACAGGCAGCTCCACTTTTCTTCTTATTGAGGCAGATCATAAGGCAATAAGCCGGTAAAACTATTTTAAAATATGCATGCCTGATGACAATACAGAATTATTACTTTGTTTAAATTCAGAAAACAGTTTTTCACCTTTATATAACTGTATATCTGCATCGCTGGGCATATACAATTTAAATTTATCTTCTTCTAAAACTGTTACCATATTGGCTGCTATCGCTTCAAATAATAATTGAAGGCATATTTTATCTGTAACAAAATGGTGCAGGTAAATTTCATCCGTTGAAAAAAATACTTTCCCCGGAGGCTGTTTAAGCAAAGCCATTAATATTAATTCGCCGGTTTCATGCGTATACAAATTCAGCTCTACTTTAGCCGTATCAATAATTGCTTCATTAACAGTGAGACAGCAAGTATCGTAAATCAACATACCGTTTTATTTGCCACAAAATTATTCCGGTATACAAAAAATCTATCGAGACAATTGACACAAAATGAAGGAACGATATTTGGCTTAAAAGTTATGTAGCTATTTAGGTAAGCAGGGGATTTGCGGGAATTCAAATCGATATCATTTTCTATTTAACAGAAATGAACATATAGGTCCAACTTATGAAGCTTCTTTAAAAGATAGTTCATTTTAATTATTTCTCCATTTTTTCGCTGGTATGGCTCCTTATACGACAATGTGTTTTGCGGCTCATTCCAAGATAGGAGGCAAGATAGGTAAGCGGTATACGCTCGAAGTATTTAGGCCTTTTTATTAATAAACTATTATAGCGTTCTTCGGGGCTCATTAATTTAAACGAATTGCCATGTTCAATTTCATGATAAAAGTTGTGCGCAAAAAATTCAGCGGCCAGGGTAACCAATGATTTTGAAAAAGTTATTACAGGTTTGTAATCACGTTTATAAGAATACAGTACTTCTGTTTCCTCCAGGGCAACTATATAAAAATTAGAGGGTATCTCGTGACGCACGCTGATAAAATCACCCGCAATTGTATGCTCAAAGAAAAAACGCACATTCACATCAACACCATTTTTTATAGAAAACACCCTGAAGCATCCTTTTACAATAAACCAAAGATGCCTGCAAACTTTACCCTCCTGTAACACCACTTCCCCTTTATTATATTTTTTATAATGGAACGTGTTGGCCAACTGCTCAAAATCTTTTTCAGGCAGGGCACATAAATTTGCTGTATAACTCCTCAATGCTTCTATTGCATTTTTATATTTTTCTTTTTCCATTGTTCAGGATATATACAAAATTATTAAATTATCCGATAAGGTATACTTATATCTATTGCGGGCAAAAAAACTATCCAAATGAACTGTTGCTTAAACAGTACCAGCTATTAAATAAATGTAAAACAACTATAAGCGGTCGCTGCCCTTTATAACATAGCCAATACCTGGTTTGTATTATAATGCTTGTAACAAAATAAATATGAGAGAGAATATATAAAAAATCGATTATTTACGTTGTTCTATTGAAAAAAATCCTAAACCTTGAAAAATGTATTTGTTTACATACTCTCAGCTATATGCGTACAATCTGTACAGGCCCAACCTTTGTATAGCGATTCCTTAGGTAATTTAATAGCTCAAAAAAATAATATCATTACCCCCGAAACCATTCTTAAAATTGAAAATTTAGGTATCAATATCAATACCATATTACCAGAATTAAGACCAACTATTTCTGCTGACGGCAACCTGCTATTTTTTATCTGCCAAAATCATCCTGAAAATACCAAGTACAATGAAATTCCCAATTCGCAGGATATATGGTTTTCAGAAAAAGACAGTTTGGGTAAATGGGGCCCTGCAATACATCTTGGCTATCCTTTAAATACATATTATTATAACGCAGTGTTTTGGATATCGCCTGATAACAACAGGATTTTGATAAGAAATGCTTTTGTAAATGGATATTATGCGGGCAATGGTGTAAGTATGTGTTATCTTAAAAAGGATGGGTTATGGAGCAAGCCGGAAAG
>JAYVZR010000498.1:0-2957 GCA_043783135.1 Ferruginibacter sp.
AATTATAGGTGCTGCATTTGGAGCAATTGTTTCGTCGTTGGTGGACGATATTATTACACCACTATTACTTACTCCTGCGTTAAAAGCTGCCGGTGCAGCCGATATAGAGCATCTTACCTGGGGTGCTGTTAAATATGGCAAATTTTTGGCTTCTGTTATAAAATTTATTCTAATTGCATTTGTACTTTTTTCTATTGTTAAAGCTGCAAATTCAATAACTAAAAAAGAGGCTGCAGCTACGCCAGAACCTTCATCTACAGATAAATTACTGACTGAGATACGGGATGCATTAAGGAAATAAAAAATTAGAAATTGCTATCTTTGCAACAGCTGCCTGAAATGGCAGTTTTTCTTTTAAAAAAACTAACAAATGAAATACGTTTTATTTTTAATAGTATTGGCGACGACAATAAATACAATGGCACAGGATGCTTCTGTAAAAGATATGAAGTTGCAAACCGAAAAGCCTATGGTTAAAGATGAAAAAGATACAATACCACGTATTTGGAAAACTGGTGGCTTGATTTCAATAACCATTAACCAAGGAGCCTTAAGTAACTGGAGCGCCGGGGGAGAAAATTTTTCTTTTTCCCTGAATAGTACTGCAAACCTTTTTGCATTTTATAAAAAAAATAAATATTCCTGGGATAACAACCTGGATCTTGCATTTGGCCTTGTAAACACTACAAGCCTCGGCAATCGGAAATCTACTGATCGTTTTTACCTGTCGAGTAAATATGGTTACGAGCTTAAAAAAAATATCAATCTTTCCGTATTAACCAATGTTCGCAGCCAATTTGCAAATGGGTATATATATGGTAAAACAGCTACAGGTGTTGACTCTGCAACTCAAACATCCAGATCATTTCAACCAACCTATTTAATTCTTTCACTTGGGCTGGATTTTAAACCCACTGATTATTTATCCTTTTTTGTTTCACCAATAACAGGTAGATGGGTAATTGCGCCCGATGATTTAATTGCACCATTTTATGGTATACCGCCAGGTAAAAATTCTTTACAGGAATTTGGTGCATTTGCTTCAGTTAATCTTTTTAAAAAATTTGGCGATAATATGGCTTTAAAATCTAAACTGGAACTTTTTTCTAACTATTTAGATAAACCCCAGAATATAGATATTTATTGGAGTACAACCTTTGTGGCAAAAATTTCTAAACTAATTAACTTTAATATCAATCTTGATGTTTTATATGATGATAATACCAAAAACGTAGATCCAACCAAAGGGCCTGCACCACAAATTCTGCAATTAATGGGTATTGGATTTTCCTATAATTTTAATAACAGAAAGCATAATTCTTTAAAACACACGGGTCCTTCAAAGTAAATTTGCAGAATCAGCCATTATTTTTTAAGTACATATAAAATTTTATTTTGACAGCAACATCTTACCAGATAAAACTTGATCAGTTTGAGGGTCCTTTTGATCTGTTACTATTTTTTATTGAAAGGGATGAACTGGATATTTACAATATACCCATTACTAAAATAACCAACGACTTCCTTGATTTTATTCACCATACAGAAAAGCTGAATATTGAATTAAGCAGTGAATTTATTTTATTCATCAGTACATTAATGCGCATTAAAGCTAAAATGCTTATTCCGCGTAAAGAAATTGATGAACAGGGAAATGAAATTGATCCCCGCCAGGAACTGATCAATAAAATACTGGAGTATAAGCGGTTTAAAGAAGCATCTGTAAAAATGGCGGAAATGGAAGAGGTAAGGATGCTGATGATAAAAAGAGGGAATCTTCAGCGGGAATTATCACAAATTGGAGAAGAAGCCGGAGAAGGTACAGAGATACAGGCAGTAACTTTATTTAAATTAATGAAGGCCTTTGAAAAAGTAGTACAAAGGCTGCATGATAAAAATAACAGGCCGGTTCATACAGTTGTTCAATATAATTACACCATGGAAAAGTGCCGTGATTATATGTTAACTACCTGCCGGGCTTCTAAAAATTCTTCTTTTGAAAAGATTTTTGAAGTTTGCCAGGACAGGATCCATGCCCTTTTTTTATTCTTAAGCCTGCTTGAGCTCTCTCAACAGAAATATTTAATAATAGTAACCGGGGAAGGAAGAAACAATTTTATTGTTGAATATAACGAGAACCGGGAAGATGATGGCTCCAATACTTTGGATTACAATGAGATGACAAGTTTCAACTAAATATCCTATCACTTTTTACAATTGCGTCAGTAAATAATTTTGGTATTTTATTTGATTTTTAAACATCAATCATGACAACAAAATTATATAAAGCAGCAGACAGAGGAAAGGGAGATTATGGCTGGTTAAAGCCTAATTACTATTTTAGTTTTGGCCAATATTATAACCCTAAAAACGTACATTTTGGGGCGCTTAGGGTTTTAAATGACGACTATATTGCCGGCGGTGGGGCTTTCCCAACACATCCGCATGATAATATGGAAATTATAACCATTCCTTTTACCGGGGCACTAAAACACAAAGACAGTACTGGCGGCCAGGGAATTATTAAAGCAGGCGATGTACAGATAATGAGTGCAGGCACGGGGGTGCAGCATTCTGAAGCAAACGAATCTTCTACAGAACCTGTTACACTTTTCCAAATATGGCTTTTTCCAAAAGAAAATAATATACAACCACGTTATGATCAACGTAGTTTTGATGTTAACCAAAGAATTAATAAATGGCAATATGTAGTGAGCCCTCATAAAGCAGATAACGGCCTTTGGATAAATCAGGATGCCCGTTTTGCTTTAACTAATTTGCAGGCAGGAAAAGAAGTAGTTTATACCAACAGTTTTAGTGGTAATGGAGTTTTTTTGGTGGTAATTAACGGTGATATAAAAGGGGTGCATTTAAAATTGTCGTATGGCAGCTACGCTGCTTTTTTAATCAACGCCACCACTTTGTCCCATTGTTTATTCATTGATAGTACCCTTAGA
>JAYVZR010000499.1:0-8011 GCA_043783135.1 Ferruginibacter sp.
TTGTTTAGCTAATGGTAGTGTTTCAAACTCCTGCGTATATTTCAACTCCCATGGGATACCTGATGAAGTGAATTTAGAATGGCCAATATTATGTTCATAAAGCCGTCTTTGTAAATCTGTGCAAGCTCCAACATAATATTTGCCAAGTTTGGCAGAATATAGAATGTATATGTAAGGCATCACATAAAAATAGAAAAGAGCAGATTATATAACAATACTTCAATTGCAAAAAATAAAAAGCCACTTCAAGAACGAAGCGGCTTTGTGATCTGGCTGGGACTCGAACCCAGGACCCATACATTAAAAGTGTATTGCTCTACCAACTGAGCTACCAAATCATTTTTTATTATTAAGAACTTTAAGAACCCAATACCCTCCCGATAAAATCGGGATGCTCTACCAACTGAGCTACCAAATCATTTTTTATTATTAAGAACTTTAAGAACCCAGTACCCTTCTGATAAAATCAGAATGCTCTACCAACTGAACTACCAAATCTTTTAACTCCCTCAACTCTACTAATTCTTCCTCCCTTTTTCTTTATGGAGTGCAAAAATAAGGCAAAAACGTATCGGGTCAATTTTTTTTTAGAAAAAAAATAAATCGCCCTCCTTTTATACAATATTGAATATGATTTATTTATGTTTAGTATTGTCAATGGTGACTGTAGATGCTTTGTAGTAAAGGCTTTTATTGATTTTCAACATTTTTTCAACGAATTATTTTAACCAAAAATTAAAATCCTAAAACATCCTTCATACTGAATATTCCTTTTTTGTTGTGTAAAAATTCTGCTGCCAATACTGCACCCGTGGCAAAACCCTTACGGTTATGTGCTGTGTGAATAATTTCGATATCATCAATTGCTGAACTGTATTTTACCATATGTGTGCCGGGAGCCGGATCAATTCTTTCGCTTATAATCGGCAGCTCGTCAGGTGAAAGGCTTGATTTATTTACCCATTGTTTTTTTCGTCCAATATTTTCAATTATCTGTTCCGCCAAAGTAATAGCAGTTCCACTGGGAGCATCTTTTTTTTCGGTATGATGTATCTCCGTCATGCTTACTTCATAGTCTGAATGCTGGTTCATCAACTGCGCTAATCTTTTATTTACTTCCAAAAAAATATTTACCCCCACACTATAATTACTGGCATATAGTAATGCGCCGTTTTTTTTATTACATACCGTTTTTACTTCTTCCCAATGCTGCAGCCAGCCGGTACTGCCGCTTACAACAGGCAGACATGCATTCAGGCAAGTAATAATATTTTCAACTGCACTATGTGGCCCGGTAAATTCTATTGCTGCATCACATTGCTGCAGTTTCTCTTTTGTAAACTGGTCCATTGTATCGACATCAATTTTTAATATAACAGTATGGCCCCTTTGTAAAGCAATCTCTTCAATGGCTTTGCCCATTTTACCGTAACCTATTAATGCTATATTCATATTTTTTACAGCAATGCTGTTCATTTATGGTATTTATTTAAAGAAATGTAAATATAATTATTTAACTCCTTTATTTGCTTTGGAGTGAATGTCAAATACAAAACTAATTCCGCTTGTATTGGCCATAGGGCTATAACCGGGGTTTATTAGCAGGCTAAGGTTATCACTTACATCAAATGCTTTTAAATGTGCATCTACTGTTGCGTTAACAACATTTAATCCCCAAAAAATAAAGAAAAATAAAACAGAGTAGTCTACATTTTTACGGTATTCATTACGATAAATGCGTAAGGAATTTGCGTTAAGATTTTTAAATTCAGGTGGAATCAAAGCATCATTTGATGTGTCACTATCTGTTTTATAGATATAAGACTGCCTTAAAGATTTATAGGTATTTAAGTTAAAAAAGAATAAGTAGGTAGTGGTACCCAATGCAGCATAGATGATGGGTATTTTCCAGTACTTTTTATTATAAGCCTGTCCCCAACCTGGTAAAATTGCCGAACGTATAGTAGCAGTACGGGGGCTAAATGGTTTTGCTGCAGTATCTTTTATTTTTTTTGTGCTAACAGTACTGCTATCCTTTATTGACTGGGCAAAAACGGGGCAAAAAAAGAGGTGTAAAAAAAGTATAAAAAATATAAAAAATAATTTTCGCATCAACTTACTTTAATGTTCAATTTATCCAGCAGGCCATTTAACTCGTCGAGCGAATAGTATTCAAAAGTTATTGAACCATACCCTTTTTTATTATTGACCAGCTTTACCTTAGTATTAAACTGAGACGCTAAATTATCTTCTATCTTTTTAAACGCAGGAGGTAATGATACTTTTACAGAATTTTTAACAGCATTATTGCCGGTATACATATTACGGACAATATCTTCAGTTTGCCTTACAGATAACCCTTTGTTTTTTATTTCCGAAAAAATAAAAAGCTGTTTATCTATCATATCTACATTTATCAATGCCCTCGCATGGCCCATTGATATTACCCCGGTACGTACTGCAACCTGAATATCCGGAGGCAATTTCAGCAAGCGGATATAATTGGTAACTGTACTGCGTTCTTTACCCATACGCTCAGCCACCTGCTCCTGTGTATAATCCAGTTCATCCATTAAACGCTTATAACTAAGTGCAATTTCAATGGCATTTAAATTTTCACGCTGTAAATTTTCCAGTAAGGCCAGCTCTAATAATTCTGTGTCATTTGCCTGGCGAACGTATACCGGTACATCTTTAAGTCCAGCAATTTTTGCGGCTCTGTAACGCCGCTCACCTGCAATAAGGCGGTATTTGCCCGAAGGTAATCTGCTAACCGTTAATGGCTGGATGATGTCATGCAATTTTAATGAAGCGGCCAGTTCGCTTAACGCAGTTTCATCAAAATCTTTACGTGGCTGTCTGGGATTTACTTCTATCTGGTCTAATGCAATACGGTTGATTGCGGTAGATTTTTCTACTATCTCTGTTCTTAAACTGCCTGTTGTACTTTTAAGATCAGCATCTATATTTTGTAATAAACTACGAATACCTTTTCCTAAAGCATCTTTTTTATTTGTTTGTGCCATAATAATATTAATGTGCGGATTTGCCAATAATAAATAAAAATTTTTGTTGCTAATTTAAAAACTGCTGTTTCAGTAATTAGCAAATTATCAGATTCGCAAATCAGTTAATTATCCTGTCTTCCTCTTTAATTTTTGTAAAATTATTTTTTTGCAGAATTTCTTTTGCCAGGTTAAGGTAATTTACAGATCCCTTGCTGTCGGCATCATATAAAATTACAGGCTTTCCAAAGCTGGGAGCTTCGCTTAGCCTTGTATTACGGTGAATTATGCTGCTAAAGACCATCTCTTCAAAATGCCTTCTTACTTCGGCCACTACCTGGTTGCATAAACGCAAACGTCCATCATACATGGTCATTAAAATACCTTCAATCTGTAGCTCTGGGTTTAGCCTGTTTTGAACAATTTTTATGGTGTTTAATAATTTACCCAAACCTTCAAGTGCAAAAAATTCTGTTTGTACAGGTACTACAACACTATCAGCAGCCACTAAAGCATTTACAGTTATTAATCCAAGCGAAGGGGAGCAGTCGATTATAACAAAATCATACTCATCACGAATGGGTTCCAGTATCTTCTTTAATACGCCCTCACGGTTGGGGTAATTGATCATTTCAATTTCTGCGCCCACCAGGTCAATATGCGATGGGATAAGGTCAAGGTTGGGGATAGCTGTTTTTAATAAAATATCTTTTGCAATGGTTTCATTAACCATGCAGTCGTACAAACTAAGTGTTACATTATGCAGGTCGAAACCAACACCGGTAGTACTGTTGGCCTGCGGGTCTGCATCTACCAATAAAGTTTTGTATTCCAATACTGCTAAACTTGCAGCAAGGTTAATGGCGGTGGTGGTTTTACCTACCCCCCCTTTTTGATTTGCTATACCTATTATTTTTGCCATACCTTAATTCCGGTTAAAGGAATTTATTGTTTTAATTTAGTCGTTTTAATAATTAACCCTAACTTGTTTTTTGGGGATTGCCAAAGGTACTGTTTGAAATTCAACCACGGCCCTCAAATATTGGTGCCCGGCGGCAAATTTAACCATTCGGCATAAAAATGTACAACAATGTTACATCTTAGTTGTTACCAGCACAACTTTGATGATATAAAAAATAAAATATGTATACAATTATTTCAGGTACAAACAGAATTGGCAGCAATACTTTAAAAGTGGCCAAAGAATACCAGCTTATTTTAAAAGAAAAAGGAATTGAGGCTGGTTTGTTATCGCTTGAAAATGTAAATGTATTAACAAGAGATGCCGCTTTTATAAAAATTGAAAATGATATAATAATACCCACCGACCGGTATATATTTATTACGCCCGAGTACAATGGCAGTTTTCCGGGCGTATTGAAAATGTTGTTTGATTCTACAAAGTTACCTTCAATATGGTGGCATAAAAAAGCACTGATTGTGGGTGTATCAACGGGAAGGGCTGGCAATTTAAGGGGTAATGATCATTTATCGGCGGTTTTAAATAATCTTAAAATTACGGTGCATCCCAATCAATTACCTATTTCTGTTATTGATAAATTATTGGATGAAAAGGGCAATTTTGCCGATCAGAATGCTATAAAAACCATACATCACCAGTTGGATGATTTTATTATTTGGAGCGAAGGGCACAAAAGGCCGGTTAAGTAAAATAGAATATATTAACCTTATTAAAACAATTTGATTACTTACCCGTCAATAGGAATAAACTAACTTTATTTTTTAATTTTTAACTCCGGTTATATGCGATCACCTTTTGGTGCTTTTATTTTTATTGCAGTAATGTTATTGCTCGACACTTATGTTTTTCAGGCTGTTAAAACTGTGTCCCAATCAGCTCCTCCTAAAACCAGGAGTATTATCTACATCATTTTCTGGTCTATCTCGATTCTTGCGGTAGCAGGGTTTTTATTATTTGCTTTTTCAGGACAAAATTTTTTACCAAAAAAAGTAAGGACTTATTTGTTTGCAACCATCATTGGTTTATTTCTTACAAAATTTATTGCCGTTATTTTCTTTTTGGTGGATGATTTACGAAGGGTTATTCAATGGCTGGCCGGAAAATTATTTTATAACAATACTGAATCAGATGCCATCAACAACGATGGAATCAGCAGGTCGGTTTTTTTAAGCTGGCTTGGTTTAGCTGTTGGTGGAGGATTATTTGGAAGCCTTGTTTATGGCTTCGGTAACAAATATAAATATGATGTAAAAAGGGTACAACTTGCTTTTGAAAATTTACCTGCCGGTTTTAAAGGAATGAAGATTTTGCATATCAGCGATATTCATAGCGGCAGCTTTACAGATAAAAAAGCCGTATTGCATGGAGTCAATGAAATTTTAAATGAGAAAGCGGATGTTATTTTATTTACGGGTGACCTGGTGAATGACAGGGCAACTGAGATGGAAGATTATATGGATGTATTTGGCAAGTTGAAAGCGCCAATGGGTGTATATTCTACGCTGGGTAACCACGATTACGGAGATTATGTAAGCTGGCCAGATGATAATGGAATAACGAAAGAACAGAATCTTCAGAATTTAAAAAAAGTACATGCCAATTTGGGATGGAAATTATTAATGAATGAACATGCAGTACTGGAAAGAAACAATGAACAGATTGCTTTAATTGGTATAGAAAACTGGAGCAATAAGGCCAGATTCCCCAAACATGGGCGAATGGATCTTGCATATCCAGGAGCTGAAAAATACCCGTTTAAAATATTGATGAGTCACGATCCAAGCCATTGGGACGCACAGGTAAGAACAAATTATCCAGCAATTGACCTTATGTTGAGTGGGCATACGCATGGTATGCAATTTGGTATTGACATAGCTGGCTTTAAATGGAGCCCTGTGCAATATGTTTATAAACAATGGGCAGGATTATACGAAGAAGCCAAACAAAAATTATATGTAAACCGTGGCTATGGCTTTATCGGTTACCCGGGAAGGGTAGGCGTTTTACCTGAAATAACTGTTATAGAATTGGTGTAATTGAAAGAGTGTTTTTCTTCACTAAATTTTACACTTTATATTTTTGAAATAAAAAACTGCGGCATTTTAATGCGGCAGTTTTTTATTAGTTTATAGAAATTATATACAACTTTTATCTTCTCAGCGGAATGCGCTTTCTTCCTTCCGCCCTGTCAGATCTTCCTTCGTCTGTAGGCTTTTTAAAACCACCATCAGCTTCGTTCATTCTTACCTGTCTTCCGTTATGTTTTTTGCCATCGATACTTTTTATCATTTGTGCAGATGCAGCTTTATCAACTTCTATCCAACTGTTCATCTCCTTCATATCGATCTTGCCCAATACTTCTTTATTTAAATTGCTTTCATCTAAAATAAATTGTAAAAAACTGGCTTTGTAAAAACCATCTTTGGTGCCCAGGTTTATAAATAATCTTGTGTACCCATTGTCGTGCTGAAAATTGCCTCTTTCTCTTCTGCTGCCATCCCTGTTGCTGCTTTCGCGGCTTGCACTGTCTCTTCTTTCAGTGCCACGCATATCAGAACCTCTAAGGTTCGAATTAAGGTCTGGTGCATTTTCGTAATACTTTAAAAAGTGATTAAACTCTAAAGCGGCTACTCTTTGCAATACTTCTTCCTTGCTTACATCAGCAAATTTTTCCTGAAGGTCGGCCATATATGTTTCATAATCGCCGCTTGAAATATCAGCCAGCATTAATTTATCCATAAAATGAAAAAACTGCTTACGGCAAACATCTTTACCGCTGGGTACATCCAGTTTATGAAACTGTGCATTTACCATGCGTTCCAATTGTTTTATCTTGTAGCTTTCCCTGCTATGGCAAATAGAAATACAGATACCCGTTTTGCCTGCCCTTGCAGTACGGCCGCTTCTGTGCGTATACACTTCCATGTCATCTGGTAATTCGTAATTGATAACGTGGGTAATGCCATCCACATCAATACCTCTTGCCGCAACATCTGTAGCAATTAATAATTGCAAATTTTTCTGCCGAAAGCGCCCCATCACTTTATCTCTTTGTTGTTGTGTAAGGTCGCCGTGTAAAGCTTCAATTTCATACCCTTCCCTTACTAATTTTTCAGCAATATCCTGAGCATCTAATTTAGTACGGGTAAAAATAATGCCGTACATACCCGGGGTAAAATCAATATAGCGTTTTAATGTTTCGTAACGATGGTGTGCCGCTACTATTAAATACTGGTGATCGATATTTACATTGCCACTGTTCTTTTTACCGACCGTAATTTCTTTAGGATTGGTCATGAAATTTTTGGCAATTGCCCTTACCTCTGGCGGCATGGTTGCACTAAACAGCCAAATGCTTTCCCTGTTCACTGTATTTTTTAATACAAAATCAATATCATCCCTAAAGCCCATGTTCAGCATTTCATCTGCTTCATCCAGTACAACATATTTTACTTTTTGCAGGTCAATTGCCTTGCGCTCAATAAGGTCAATCAATCTTCCGGGTGTAGCCACAACAATATGTACGCCCCTTTTTAAATTTCTGATCTGCATCGTGATAGATGCACCACCATATACAGCTTCTGTAAAAACGCCCTTTGTGTGTTTGGTAAATGTTGCCAGGTCGTTGGTAATTTGCAAACACAATTCCCTTGTTGGGCAAACAATCAATGCCTGTGGGTGCCGATCAGCAATACTGATAAGATTTAATAATGGAAGGCCAAAGGCGGCTGTTTTTCCTGTACCGGTTTGTGCTAAACCTACAAAATCAGTAGTTCCTGATAATAAAATGGGGATCGCCTGTTCCTGGATTGGGGTGGGGATATCAAATCCTAAATCGGTAATTGCCTGTACTAATTGTACGTTTAAGCCTAAGGCTTCAAATGCATTCATGTAAATTTTTTTTGTGTTTACATGATATGCTATTTGTCTGTTGTTACGCTACTTAAATACTATGTTTAAAAGTTAAAGTAAATCCTAAATTCAACAGCCTGTCGGGCATTTCATGCAATACTCGTTATAAATA
>JAYVZR010000500.1:0-7994 GCA_043783135.1 Ferruginibacter sp.
CTATTAAAGGCAACAGGGTTGAACAAGGCGATGTGGTGGAAATAGACGGAGAACCAATTAAGAAAAAAGATAAAATTGTTTACATGGCTTTTAATAAACCGGTTGGTATTACGTGTACTACTGATCTTAAAAACAAAGACAATATCATTTCTTTTATCAATTACAAAAGCAGGATATTCCCGGTTGGCAGGTTAGACAGGCCTTCTGAAGGCCTGATATTTTTAACCAATGACGGTGATATCGTAAATAAAATTTTGCGTGCCGGCAACAATCATGAAAAGGAATATGTTGTTACAGTTGATAAACCTATCAGCGGCGACTTCATCAGCAAAATGTGTAATGGAGTTAGGATTTTAGATACCATCACAAAAAAATGTGTTGTAAAAAAGGAAGGTAAAAACCAGTTTCGGATAATTTTAGTACAGGGCCTTAACAGGCAGATAAGACGAATGTGCCAGGTACTTGGCTATAATGTAACCACTTTAAAAAGGGTACGTATAATGAATATCACACTTGCAAATTTATCTGTAGGAAAATGGCGTTATTTTACAGAAGAGGAAATAAAAAATATAGAAATAAATGTTTCTTCATCTGTTAAAACCGAAGATGGTTCTTATTTTGAATAAACAGTTTAGTCTGATTTTTATACGCTTCTTTGTTTCATCACTTCATACAAAATAATACCGGTTGCTACAGATACATTTAAAGAATCAAAATCGGTAACCATGGGTATTTGAAACTGATCATCACAAATTTTTAGCAATGGCTGATAAACTCCATGTTCTTCTCCTCCCATTACAATAGCGCAGGGTTCATTTAGTACAAGCTCAAATACTTTTTTGGTAGCGGTCATTTCACTGGCATAAATCTTAATACCATTCAGGTGTAATTCATCTACAGTTTTCATTAAGCTGTTTACCCGGCACACGGCCATTTTTTCCAATGCCCCCGCAGAAGTTAAAATGGCGTCTTCATTTAATGCCCCAACTCCTTTATCAGGAATAATAATTCCATTAACACCAAAACAAAAAGCACTTCTTGCAATAGCCCCGATATTCCTGATATCGGTTATACCATCTAAAATAAGGAATAATGGCACTTCTCCTTTTTCTACAATAAATGAAATAAGGTCCTGCAGATTTTGATACTGAATTTTGCTGATCAACGCCACGCAACCCTCATGGTTACTGATGTTAAAGCTGTTTAGTTTTTCTACCGGAACTTTATTGATGGGTACAAGATGCTGCTCAGCCAGTAAACGTATTTCATCAATTACAGGCCCATGTATGGTGGTTTGCAGGTAAATTCTTTCCAGCTGCTTACCAGATTTCATGGCATCAATAACCGCTTCACGGCCAATTACCAAAGAATTTTTTTTAGGGCGATGTTGTTGTTGTCTGAAATTTTTCACAAGATAAAATTAAGTGTTATTGATACTAATAAAAAACCATAAGCTTTTTTAAGCTTATGGTCTATCAAAAACATTTGTAAAAATGGATTGTAGTAATTTTATTTTAAGCCAAAAACTTTCTTTACATCTTTAACTGCATCCAGTTTTTCCCATGTAAATAATTCTACTTTCTTTTTAATAGATTTTCCGTAAGGAGAAGTAAATATTTTTTCAACCACTTCATTTTTACGCCCCATGTGGCCATAGGCTGCAGTTTCACTATAAATTGGATTACGCAATTTTAAACGTTGCTCAATAAAATAAGGACGCATATCAAAGCAGGACATATCCATAATCTTTTTAGCTATTTCACCATCAGTTAAATTTACTTTAGCTGTACCATACGTAACTACATTGATGCTTGTTGGTTGCGCCACTCCAATTGCATAACTAACCTGCACCAATATTTCATCGCACAAGCCGGCTGCTACTAAATTTTTTGCAATATGCCTTGTTGCATAAGCTGCGCTTCTGTCAACCTTACTAGGGTCTTTACCGCTAAAAGCACCACCACCATGAGCACCTTTACCACCATAGGTATCAACAATTATTTTGCGGCCTGTTAAACCTGTATCTCCATGCGGCCCGCCAATTACAAACTTGCCGGTTGGGTTAATGTGGTATTTAATTTTATTGGTAAAAAGATGATCGTATTTAGCATACTTAGCCCTTACTCTTGGAATAACAATATTGATGATGTCTTTTTTAATTTTTGCCAACATAGTTTCATCCTTTCCAAAATCATCATGCTGTGTTGAAACCACAATTGCATCAATACGAACAGGTTTATTATTGTCATCATATTCTAATGTCACCTGGCTTTTCGCATCGGGCCGTAAATATTTAATTTCTTTATTTTCCCTGCGCACCGCAGCTAATTCCAATAAAATATAATGGGCAAGGTCTAATGCAAGAGGCATATAGTTTGCCGTTTCGTTGGTTGCGTAACCAAACATCATGCCCTGGTCACCAGCTCCCTGTTCTTCTTTTTTCTTCCTGTCTACACCCTGGTTAATATCTGCAGACTGTTCATGAATGGCAGATATAATACCACATGAATTTGCCTCAAACATGTATTCACTTTTGGTATATCCAATTTTGCGGATAACACCCCGTGCAATTTCCTGTACATCAAGGTAGGCCTTGCTTTTAACTTCCCCTGCCAAAACAACCTGTCCGGTAGTTACCAATGTTTCGCACGCTACTTTACTATTAGGGTCAAATGCTAAAAAGTTATCAATTAAAGCATCACTTATCTGGTCAGCTACTTTATCCGGATGTCCTTCACTCACGGACTCTGATGTAAATAAATACGGCATATTGTTTTATTTTTTGAGTTGTAAAGATAAGTGTGTAACATTAAACAACAAGGCCGCCCGATATTGTCCAGTGGCCTTGTTGTTTTTAAAGCAAATTATTTAATTTTCGAATACACTATCCTCAATATCATTCTGTAATTAGGATTATTACCGTTGCCAACTTTAACTGCCCCAAAAGCTAAAGCATTATTATAAGGTTTATAAAGACCGTAATAAAATAGCTCAGAAGGGGCTGATAGTCTTAAAGTATAATTAGGAATATGATTTGTTACAATATTTTGTACATACCTCGAAATATTGAATGAATAATAACTGATTGGAAGCCCTGTTAAGGGATCGATTTTAGTTTTTGCATTACCACCATAATATGAATAATCTATTCCACCTGTAGGAAAAAAAGATGCGGTATTATAGGGGTCATAAAATGAATAAGGACTAAGATCGAATGGTAATGGTATATATTTCTCGGTACTCCCAGTATCGACCCCATCAACATAAAGGTAGTTCGGAACTGGTAAAGTATAACCCGTAGAAGGTACCTGTTGAATTTGTAATTCCGCCCGATGAATAATACTGTTTTTAAAAACACTCAGGTCTGGAATTTTTAATCTTGCATAAGTACCTGGAGTTGTTTGTAACAATAATTCTTCTGAAGAAGGGTTTGTATATTCTGAGCCAGCCCTGTACCTGTTAATATAATCAGCCGAAGCAGATTTGCTAACCAAAAAACTTCCAGTTTTATTAACAAACCATGAAGTATATGTAGTATCTATCGGAGTTTTATTTTTACTACGGTAGTGGAACTCTAGTCGGGTATTAGCATCCGTAAGACTGATATAAATCAAACCATTTGCAGCAGCACCCCCATCAGCTTCTACAGACAACCCCTTGAAAACGGTAGTAAAAAGCGAGTCTTTATGAAAAGGCTCTCCGGCCGAAGAATCACTATTGATAAGAATTTTCTTAAGGAAGGCAGTATTTAATGGAATACGAATTTGAAAACTCACCGTATCTTTTCCATAATTATATCCAACTTTATTTTTTATATCGGCAGGCAATATTGTTGTTTCTCCAACTAATTTTGTTGGTTTAATAGTTGGTTGATATAAAGAGGTATAAACAGAGTCATATCTAAAATTAGGCTCATTATCATCCAGCTCGTATACCCGTAAGTGCTGAGGTATTGTAGAATCGCCATAAAATCCCCTATAGGAAAGGCAAAGAACTACAGAATCGTACCCTGTTCCAGCAGGAGCGTAGGGCTGTCCTATTGAATCATTGGCTTTACCGAAATAGTAGGGGAAAAAAGTAGGTTTATATTGCAGGTAAATATTGGCATTTGTTTTACCAAAAAGTGGGTCGTTATTAATTGATCCTAATACTTGAACCTCACCTGTACCAATCCTTGTTGTATCAGTAGAAAGAACACCTTGTGTACCAAATACGGTTAGTGTATCTGCAAAAGTTTGAACATTATCAACAGCGGGTAAAAGATCGGCACCTATTTGAGTGGTATCTACTTTATTACAACTCCAGGCAATCATTGAAAAAACACCAACAGCCAAAAACAAACGGAAGAAATTTCTTTGCACAAAAACAATATTTAATTAAAAGGGTTATGAGTTATAACTACTTTGCAAGGTCGTTATATAATTGTAAATAATCTGTTAAATCACTTTCCGTATTGAACGGCAATGTTTTTTTACCCTTTATTTTACTAAATTCATCCACCAGTTTTTTATCAACATTTTCTGAGCCGAAAGTAACAGCATCTGCAAATGCAGCACCACCTCTAAACATCGCAACGTTGTTATTATCTTTAAAAAAATCCAGCTCCTTTTTAGTTACATTGTCATTAATAGTTGCCAGCGTTAAAAAATCAGCACCCATTTTTTCTTTGAAAGTTGTTTGCCCTATCGTGTAAATAACTTTGCAATTACTAAATACCGGCTCCTTTTTGTATGCTGCCTTAATAAACATTGGAATCAACCCTGTCATCCATCCGCTGCAATGAATAATGTCTGGGGGCCATCCAAATTTTCTTACTGTTTCTAATGCCCCTTTGCAAAATAATGCAGTTCTTAAACCATTATCAGTATACCATTTTTCATTGTCGTCTGTAAAAACGGTTTTGCGTTTAAAAAAATCATCATTATCCAAAAAATAAACCTGCAACCTAGCATTGGGTAACGAAGCCACTTTAATTACCAATGGATAATCATCCCCATCTATAGATACATTAATGCCAGATAACCGCACCACCTCATGTAACCTGTGCCTTCTTTCATTGATGATGCCAAAACGAGGCATAATACACCTCACTTCCATTCCGCTATCATTTGCTTTTACAGCCAATTTATTAATAATCTCGGCAAACTCTGTAAGCTCTACATATGGAGACATTTCATTGGCAATAAATAAAATTCTTTTTTTTGTTGACATTTGTGCTTGATTAGTTTAAGGCAGAATGGTTTTCCGCAAGGGATGCAAAGTTACATTAATTTTATTAAAATCAATATACACGTAGTTTTGATGCTTAATTAAATAATAAATGATCATAATTAAAACAGCCGGAGATATTATAAATTTTTTTGCTACGACAAAAGTAAAAGCTTTAACTACCGGATTTGTACCAACTATGGGAGCATTGCATAGCGGGCATATAAGTTTAATAACAAAAGCAAAAAATGAAAATGATTTGGTGGTTTGCAGCATCTTTGTAAACCCAACCCAGTTTAATAATGCAAAAGATTTTGAAAAATACCCAGTAACGGTTGAACAGGATATTTACCTTTTGGAACAAGCTGGTTGTGAGGTATTATTTTTACCGTCAGTTGCTGAAATATATCCTAACAGATTAAAAACTAATACCCATTTTGAATTGGGGTTTTTAGACACAATACTTGAAGCCAGCTTTCGACCGGGCCATTTCCAGGGGGTATGCCAGGTAGTACACCGGCTGCTGGAAATTATTTTGCCGGATAAATTGTACGTGGGGCAAAAAGATTTTCAGCAATGTATGGTATTAAAAAAAATGGCTGAAACTAATTTCCCTTCTTTACAAATTGTAATTTGTCCCACACAAAGAGAGACCGGTGGGCTTGCAATGAGCAGCAGAAATATGAGGCTAACATCAACAGAAAAAAAGCACGCTGCAACAATTTCAAAAGCACTTGAATTTATTAAAAACAATATTATGGCAGGTTATACTGAAGACATGAAGAAAAATACTATTGAATATCTAAGTACACAAGGTTTTAGAGTAGACTATGTGGAAATTGCTGATGCCAACACACTTAAACCACTCGATTATTGGAATGGAAAGGAATTGATTGTGGTTTTAATTGCAGCTTTTTTAAATGAAGTACGATTGATTGATAACATGATTGTAAACGATTAATTCAATTGCTGCAATAAATATTATTGATTACAGTTGTTTATTGTTTAGCGGATATTTATTAATCCTTCGTAATTTGTAAAATATTATGAGCAAAAGAATAAGTGTAACAATTCAGTATATTGTTTTTTTAGGTATTGGTGTTTTTTTGATATGGTGGCAGTTTAATAAAATGACCGCGGCTGAATTTGAAGAATTTAAATTGGCGCTTTCCAATGCAAATTATATTGTTATTATCCCTATAGTTTTTATAGCGCTTGCCAGTCATTTAAGCCGGGCTATAAGGTGGAGAATAATGATAGAGCCTATGGGTTATAGACCCTCTATTTTTAATGCATTTAACGTAACAATGGCGGGCTATCTCGCAAATACTTTTCTTCCACGGGCTGGCGAAATTTTAAAATGCACTTTACTGGGTAAATACGAAAAAATACCAGTGCAAAAGCTAATCGGCACGGTGGTTGCAGAAAGGATATTTGACTTTTTTTGCTACCTTATATTTATTCTTTTTACTTTTTTAATACAGTATGAGCTGATAGGGAATTTTATTAAAGATACCCTGACCCAAATTATGAACAATAATACTGGTCAGCCATTATGGGTAAAAGCATTGGTTATTATTTCTATTATTGCCGTTACAATCTTAATACTTGGTTTTGGTTTCAAAAAATTGGCCTCAGGCAAAATCATATTACAGATTAAACATTTTTTAAATGGCTTAAAAGAAGGCATTACCAGCATACTTAAATTACAAAAAAGAGGGTGGTTTTTATTTCATACAGTGTTTATATGGAGCATGTACCTTTTGGAAATATATATAGGTTTTTCGGCCATTTCAAATCTTAACCATCTTGGATTTAATGCAGCTTGTGCAGTTTTAACTTTGGCATCTTTGGCTAACATAATTACACCTGGTGGCATAGGTACTTTTCCTACAGCCATTTTTTTAGTATTAAGCCTTTACAATGTAAACCAAACAACCGGGGAAGCATTTGGCTGGCTAATGTGGGGCGTAAGTACTTTTATTATTTTATTTTTTGGTTTATTATGCCTGTTATTATTACATTTCTATAACAGAAAAAAACAAGCTGGTTAAGTGTTACAGCAACCTGTATCAGGATAACAGTATTGGTCTCCGCAAAAATTTTATATAAACTTAATCTGTAATTTTAATTGTTGTAATATGATTAATATTAAATTCACCGGCTAAAACCTTAAAATAAAATTAGACTTGTTAAAACAAAAAGTAATATTCAGAGATATAAGCTGGCTTTCATTTAATAGCAGGGTATTACAGGAGGCAGCGGATGAAACGGTACCATTACGAGAAAGAATCAAATTTCTTGGCATATTTTCCAATAACCTTGATGAGTTTTTCAGGGTACGTGTTGCTACTTTAAAAAGAATGATTGAAGTGGGTAAAAAACCCAATATGCACCTGGAAGCCTCTCCCGGATTAATATTGGAAGAAATCCAGGAAAAGGTAGTAGAGCAACAAAAGGAATTTGACAGGATCTGGAACGAAATATTAAGAGAACTTAAAAAAGAAAAAATATTTTTAATCAATGAAACACAGTTAACAAAGGCACAACAAAATTATGTAACAGAATATTTTAATGAAGAAATACGCAGTAACGTTGTGCCGTTAATGATAGAAAGTATCCAGGCATTTCCTACACTGAGTGACAAGTCAATTTATCTTGCCTGCAGAATGTCTAAAAAAGATAAAAGCATTTCACAACGTTATGCCCTGGTGTCCGTGCCTTCCAGAATTGTAAGCAGGTTTGTAATCTTACCATCAAAAGATGGTACCCAACAAATAATTTTG
>JAYVZR010000501.1:0-7954 GCA_043783135.1 Ferruginibacter sp.
CCGGAAGGGATATGGATGAGGCTAAAAGAATTGTACATGATTTTAAAGGTGGCGGCGCAGCATTTTCCGCATTGGAAAAAGTATATGGATTCTGGCAGCACACACTTACACAGGTTCAGGTTGAAACACCCGATAAAGCATTGAATATTTTAACCAACGGGTGGTTGCTGTACCAGGTAATATCATGCCGTTTGTGGGGCCGTAGCGGTTTTTATCAATCAGGTGGCGCCTTTGGGTTTAGGGATCAGTTGCAGGATGTTGCTGCGGTTTTGCATGCAGATGCATCATTGGTGCGCAGGCAGATTTTACTTGCTGCTTCCAGGCAGTTTAAAGAAGGCGATGTGCAGCATTGGTGGCACCCACCGCTAGGAAGGGGTGTAAGAACAAAATGTTCAGATGATTTTTTATGGCTGCCTTACCTTGTATTACGTTATTGTACTACTACCGGTGATACTGCCATACTTCATGAAGAAATTTCATTTCTTGAAGGGAGGCCATTAAATGCAAACGAAGAATCTTATTACGACCTTCCCGTTACATCCGAAACAAAATCAACTTTGTATGACCACTGTAAAAGAGCCGTGCAACATGGTTTGCGTTTTGGTAAGCATGGCCTGCCATTGATTGGTTCCGGCGACTGGAACGATGGGATGAATTTAGTGGGCATTGAAGGCAAGGGAGAAAGCGTTTGGCTTGGATTTTTTTTGTATCATATACTGAAAGATTTTAAAGAGATTGCTCTTTTAAAAGATACCAGTTTTGCAAAAGAATGTGCCGAAAAAGCGGAGGAAGTAAAAAGAAATATTAATGCGCATGCATGGGATGGTGGTTGGTACCTGCGGGCCTATTTTGATGATGGCAGCGTACTCGGGAGCGAAAAAAATGAAGAGTGCAAGATTGATTCCATTACACAAAGCTGGTCGGTTATTTCAGGTGCAGGCGATGCCGGCCGTGTTAAAGCTGCGCTTGATGCTGTAAATAAATATTTGGTGCGCCGCGATAATAAACTCATCCAGCTATTGAACCCGCCTTTCAATACATCGGCTCTTGATCCGGGTTATATAAAAGGCTATGTACCGGGTGTGCGTGAAAACGGCGGTCAGTATACACATGCTGCAATATGGACGGTAATGGCTTTTGCAAAAGCAGGTGATGCAGAACGTACATGGGAACTTTTGCAAATGATAAATCCCATCAACCACGGAAATTCTGAAGCAAACAGCAAACTGTATAAAACTGAACCTTATGTAATGGCGGCAGATGTATATGCTGTTGCGCCACACCAGGGCAGGGGAGGCTGGACATGGTATACAGGGTCTGCAGGTTGGATGTACCAGCTTATTATAGAATCTTTTCTTGGCTTAAAACGGACAGGCAATATCCTGTCATTTCAACCATGTATACCTGCAGCATGGAAAATATTTACTATTCATTACAGGTATATGGAAACTGTATACCATATACATGTTGAAACAAATTATGGAGCAGAAAAGATGATGGTATTTATTGATAATGAAGAACAGCCCGGAGCATTTATTTCCATGAATAATGACCAAAAGGAACATACTATTTTAATTAAAATAAATAAGCAGAACGTTTATATACAGCACTAAAAAAACATTTACACTGCTACCGCACAGTAAGGTAAACGGTGTTGTAGCAGTGTGGAAAATTATCTACATCTGTAATATTTCTGGTAAAAAAATACTCATTGTCCTTTTCCATTTTTTGAAAGTGAAATATTACAGCTTAAAATACTGGGGTTTTTAAAAAAAAGAAAATGACCAATTTTGGTAAGGTTTTTTCTACATAAACAGTATAATACTGGTTATGAAAAAAGTTTTAATTATAGATGATGAAAAAGATTTAGGAATTATACTTAAAGATTTTTTCACTAAAAGGAAATACGAAGTGCATATTTCATATACAATTGAAGATGGAATGAAAAAGCTGGAAGAAGTAATGCCTGATTATATTTTTCTTGATAATACGCTTCCAGATGGATCAGGATGGGAGAAAACAGAATATATTTTATCAAAATATCCTGCAATTGAATTAAGCCTTATCAGTGCTCATCACGTGCCCAAAACTTCCGCTACAACTTTTCGCATTTTAGAAAAGCCCATTAGTATGGAACAGCTTAATAAATTGTTTTGCTGAACAATTTATTCAAAACTAAAATAGTGATATTTTTCATTATTAAGAGTAGTTCCAAAAATTCTCTGTAAGTATTGTTAATATCCATTAGGGATTGAAGCGGGATTCCTTTTTGTGTTTCAAAAAAATTGAACGGCAAAGCCCGTCCCTGGACTACATCAAAGAAAATAAAATGAGGCAGACAAAATTTGGAAACAGAACGCAGTTCTTTTACTTTCCCGATAGAGTTTGCAAAGCTATAAGCTGCTTTTTAATCCTGTTTGTTTGCAAATTATTTGCAAATAAAATAAATGGGAAATTTCTAAAGCACAAGCAAGCAGTACTCAGCTTTATTAATTTGTCCTGAAGCGAAGCGCTTTTGCAAAATGTCAAGGGGAGAATCTTTCTTTTTCATTTGTCCTGGAATATCGTAGGGCTTAGCGAAAATCCAGAATATAAATCCAACCCAAATTACCCACCATATAAGGTGCATTCCCCAGAAATGATAAGGATAATAAAACAGATTTTTAATTTAAATTTGTTACTTAATTTTTGATTAATTTAATTTTTGTTGTACTAAGTACCCTTAACTTATTTTAACATTAAGTTCTGAAATGGTATAATGTGTATTACTGAATGCACTTCGGAGCGTATCTGTTTTAATCTCCTCAGATGAAGTGATTTCCGCCTCCTTCTTTCCCAGGTTAACTGTTACAGATGTTACACCAGGTACACTGGATAATTTCTGTTTAACTGTTGAAACACAGCCGCCGCAGCTCATACCACCAATATGGTAGGTATGTCTAAGTGATTTTTCCATGATTTTTTAATTTTAATTATTACTAATTGTTTAGTTCCATGCTGATAGAAGTAGTTAGTTTTTCTTTACTAAATCCATTCTGCATTTAGAGCACTTGCCAGGACCATTGCTTGTAACTTCTGGATGCATTGGGCAGGCGTAAGCCATTGCAACTTCTTTTTTTGTGGTTGTCTTCTTTGACATCTTTTTCATTTTGTCGTTACACATTATCCCACTCATTTCCATGCAATCGCCTTCTTTCATCATCATCTTTTTGCCATCTTTCATGGTACATTCGCCGGTAGTCATACATTTTGCACCATTTTTCATAGTCATGTCTTTTTCCATTGGCATTGTTTTACCATCTTTCATTACCATCATTTTTCCGTCTTTCATCATACAGCAATCCTTCATCATTGCTTGTTTTGTTTTAGTTTGTGCAAAAGAATTACTTGCTGTAAAGCATATTACCAGCATAAGCGTTGAAGCAAAAACTGTTGTAATTGTTTTTTTAATTTTCATCTTTATTATTTTTGAAATTATCTTCAGATGCGCTGTCGCCCGGTCTTCAGTATCGCTGTTACCCGTTTTAATTAGTTTTGCTTTACTAATTCCATCCCACACTTGGGGCATTTGCCAGGTTTGTCTGATTTTACTTCCGGGTGCATGGAGCAGGTATAGGTTCCTGTACTCATGTTTTCTTGTGAGCCTTGCTTTACGCTATGAAGCAATAGTCCATTTCTATTTTTTTTCATTGTTTTGTTTTTAAGTGATAATTAGGATTTATCTTTTTTTTTCATTCCGTACAATCTCTACCGAACATTTATTTGTTTTTACCATAAATACATTATTAAAACCTCTGATGCAGGAACCCTTTAACCAGCCGGGAATAAATATATTTTTTCATTTTTGCGATTGAATTAAACCATAACAAGATGAATATCTTTAAACTGAGCCCTTGCAAAAGGAAGTAAAGCCTTTATGTGTAATTTATTTTTCTATACTTTTTAATTGTTAATAATGAATTATGATTAAGATTAGAACTGTGTTTAAATAACCATTAGTAAAAATAGGTTGCTGTATATTCTAAAGGATTGATGCAAAACAAGACTGCATTTGATTTTCGTCAAATTATTGGTTTGTAATGCTATGAATTAAAATACTATACCGCTCCCTGACTGCTTGAGTTGCAGCAAAATATATCAGCAGCTATTTTCGTAAACCGTTTTTCTGAGATGGCTATTTTTTGACTTTACATCTTCATCCCTCCCATCAGATTGGCACCATTCTTAAAAATATATTCACTATTTATAAGGTATGCACCGCTTATTACTATTATATCGCCCTCTTTCAGTCCTGATTTGATTTCTATTCGTTCTCCTGTTTCCATGCCTACTTCTACCATTCTGTTTTTAAATGTATTTTTCCCCGTTTGAATCCAAACAGTTGCACCCTTACCATCCCTTAATACTGCATCAATGGGTAATGAAAGCATACTATGCTGACGGCTTTTTAAAAACACATAAGCCGACATACCAGGTTTTAACTGGTTGCCCGGATTAGGAATGCTTACTCTAACCAAATTAATTCTTGTATCAGGGTTGATTTCAGGATTTATAAATTCAATTTTTCCATTTATTTTTTTGCCGGGCATATCCGGTATCTGCACTTCTGCAATTCCGCTTCTGTCAATTTGTGATAACTGAGAAGAGTACACCTGTGCTTCTGCCCAAACAGTAGATAAATCTGCCAGGCGCATCACTGTGCTGCCTTCCATTGTGTAGTCACCTTCTTTCAATTCAAGCATGGTGATATAGCCGCTTGCATTGCTGAAGAAAGTAGTTGTGGGTGTTGTTTTTTTTGTTGTTACCAGTTGTTGCACCTGTGCTTCGCTCATTCCCCAAAGCAGCAATTTATATTTTGCGCTTTGTATAAGCTGGTTAAAATCTATGATGGAATTATCAAGTGTATTTTTTTGGTCTAAAGCCAGTACCAGTTCCTGTTTTGCATTGTTCAGTTCTTCGCTGTATAAATCAAATAACCGGTCACCTTTTTTTACATAGTCCCCTATGTTTTTGAAATATAATTTTTCAATTCTTCCCATCACCCTTGCACTGATAGAAGTGGTTTTCATCTGGTCTATATTTAACGTGGCAGTTAAAATAATTTTATCTCCCAACATGCCGCTGTTAATAGTGTCCGTCTGAATATTACCTAACTGTACTTGCTGATCGCTCAGTTTTATTGCATTGGTATCTGAGTCAATACGGGTAACTGTTCTATTTATTTCGTCTACCCCTGAATCATTACCCATACCCGGCATATTGTCCATATCACTTTTTTTATTTTTTTGGATAGTATCCCCGACTGGGGAGCTGGAAGGCATTTTCATATCAGCCATGTCCTTGTTGTCAGCCGGTTGCTTCTTACTGTTACAAGCGAATAACAACAGTGCAATGATCGCTATTGAAATTATTTTCATAATCATTTATTTATTTTTATAAAGCTTTCACTGTCCATCAGGAACTGTGCATTCTGCGCTACGGAATCCGTTACTGCCAATCCATTCAATATTTGTGTTTTGCCGTTATTAGTAAATCCCGTTGCTACAATATGCGGCATGAAGCCGCCCGGTGCTTTTACAAAAACCACTTTATCCAAACCAAGTGATACAATTGATTCTTTTGGTAACCACTCAGCATTTTGCGGACTTCCGGAAATTTTCGCCTTTACCTGGCTTCCTACCGGAAGTTGCAGTTTAGAATTATCGAAATATACCCTTACGGAAAGTGTTTTATTTTCTTTACGAAAGAATGGTTCAATAAAATCAACCCTTCCGGCGAAACTATTATCGGGGGCGGTTTCTGCTGTCAACTGAACCGCATTACCTCTTTTTATTAAACCCTGGTTATCGGCATAAATATTTAGCAAGGCCCATACCTTTGAGGGATTATAAACAGAAAAGATACTTTGTCCTTTTTGTATATACATGCCTTCTTTTAAAGACAATTCCTCTGTAGTTACATTTATATCTTTCATGGCACCTGCATTATTGTTACCGCTATTCATCACCCCGGTGGCCTCATGAATGTGGCCACTGTATTTGCTATACACCGAAATAGTAAAGGATGGCTTTTGTGTTTTTATTACCTGCTGCAATTGGGCACCACTCATACCCAATAACAATAATTTTTCTTTTGCAGTATTTATAAAGCTTGTGTTGCCGGCATCGTTCTTTAAAAGAAACAACAGGTTTTGTTGTGCCGTCAATAATTCGGGGCTGTAGATGTCCATAATTTTTTGCCCCACAACTATTTTCTGATAACGAAAACGAACATACAATTTTTCAATACGGCCGGCTACTCTTGCAGAGATAGTGCCCACCTGCCGGGTATCATAAGCCACAGCACCCAATGCATCCACTTCAATATTTTCTGTGCTGCTTTCAAGTGTTGTAACAGGGATAGATGAAATAACATAACCGTTTGTTGGCCTTAACAAAGTACTTAAATCAATGCCTTCTATTTTTTTATTATCGGTAGATTTTTTTACCAGTTCTATTCCGCAGATAGGGCATTTTCCGGGTTTGTCCCTGATAATTTGTGTGTGCATTGAACAGGTGTACACTTCTGCCCTGACAGAATCATCGGCTTGATGTCGATGGGCTGAAAGTGATGCTACTGTGTCCTGTTCCATCGCGTGGTGCTGTGACTGGTCTGTTGTTTTCTTTCCTTTGCAGGAGCTAAGAGAAGTGAACACTATTATTACTATTAACAGGACTGCTGGTAATAAATATTGACTATATTTTTTGAGTAGAAACATTTTATTTCATTAATTGATTTACTTAATTTCCTGAACTCTTTCCAACTGAACCTGCATTAGTAATAACTCCTTTAATTGATTGATATATTCAAGCTGTGTCATATTCAGTGTTTCCCATGCATCAAAAAGCATAAATAATTCTTCGGTGTTTTGCTCATAACCGAGTTGCATTGTTTTGTAATTGTTAGTCAATGCCGGAATAATATTTTCCTCATACAATTTCAGTTGCTTTTTCTTCAACGTTATTTCATTCAGCATTCCATAAGCCATGCCACTATATTCGTTCACCAACATTTCTTTTTGCGATTGTAAAGCATTGGCCTTCCATTTAAGGCTTTCAATATTTGCCTTATTCATTTTGGAAGACCATTTGGCAAGTGGCAGTTTCATCATTCCCATTAAAGTGTATTGCAAGGGAAAACCTCCAAAGCCAAACATGTGTTCGTACCTTATACCGAATTGTGGCCTGAGGCTTTGCTTTTCTGTTTCTTGCTTTAGCCAGGTAATGTTTATATCTTTGTCTATCGCTTTTAAATCGCTCCGGTTGCTGTAAAAAAGGGTACTGTCAAAAACAATATTTGAGTAATCTTTTACCTGGTAGCTGGTATCAATATCAAAATCAATCATCGCATTTCTCCCCATTAAAGTATTTATACTAATTCGTTTTTCTTTTATATCGTTTTCAAACATCAGTTGCATATTTTTTAAATTACCCAATGCCGCTTTTGCTTTGTAATAAGCACTTATTTTTTCTAACCCATTCTTATAACGTATCTCCGCATTCCCGATCATGAAGTCAAGCAGCTTTTCGTTTTGTTCGATGATGAGTAATTTCTTTTTAAGAATAATCCATTCATAATAAAATTGTTTGGCATCATTGATCAATTCATTCAGGCTGGCATTCTTTTTTTCTTTTTCTACTGATGACATAGCTTCCATGTAGGCAGCATCGGCATTTAATTTTTTTCGGTTGGCAATCATCTGTTGCCCGCCAATCATATATTGGCCCATACCCGTTCCACCCATATCATTCTTCTTCCATAAAGCTGTATTATAAGGCACCATCCATAAACCTGTGCTAAACTCAGGCGGCATCCAGCTTTTGGCACCTTTGGCGGCTTCATCCATAGAGCGGATTTCATTATTATACATTTTTACAACAGGGTGCAAAACTGTAATACTGTCAATGATGGTATT
>JAYVZR010000502.1:0-7950 GCA_043783135.1 Ferruginibacter sp.
CTTTTATTATTTTACGTCCCTCATCACCAAGGTTTGATGCTGCTTCCCAAACCTTTTTTTCACTATCACTAAAATCATCCCGGCCTTCAAAAGAATTCATTTGATAATATTTGTCAGTTGCACCCAAATGCAAAATCAATGCTCCAATGGTATTTGATTTAGCATCAAACAGGTAATCAAGTTCAGCCATTGAAAAGCCCTTTGTAATATTAATAATAGTACTGCGGTTATAATTCATCATTGATACCAGGGTACCTATTTGAGGCGTATAACCTTCTATCGGCCCAATTACATAAAGGCTGTCCCCTGCACCAGTCTTTTGTTTTTCAAATGCCTTTGCTGATGAATTAATACCAGTAAATGCGGCAGAAGCAAGTACTGCCGACCGAATAAATTTTCTGCGTTGCATAATTGATTGTTTTAGATTTATAAATTCAAATAAGATAATAAATAAAAGGAAAAGTCACAAATCATTTTAATTATTTTAATAATAATAAGTTTAGCAATAATACTTACGTTCATCCAGTCCTTAAGGTTTCATTTACAATTTAATAAAAGATATACTTTTATGAAACCCTAATCTTTATGCCAATCTGGCATAATTACATCATAAATGCTTATTTTTGCCCCCTAATTTTTCTGATGGATACTTTATTAGCTACCAATACAATCGTACACGACGAAAACAGGCAGGGCGAAGCATTTGCCCCTTTTGTGGTGGATACCAATGAATATAAAAAATTATTTTACATAGAAAGTTATGGATGCGCCATGAATTTTGCTGATAGCGAAGTGGTGGCTTCCATACTCCAATCGAATGGTTTTGGTGCCACAAAAAATTTTGAAGAGGCCGACCTGATATTTGTAAATACCTGCTCCATACGTGAAAAGGCTGAAGCGACTGTGCGCAAAAGGCTCACAGAATTCCGCAGGTTAAAAAAATACAACCCCGGTATGCTGGTAGGTGTATTGGGTTGTATGGCCGAACGGTTAAAGGCAAAGTTTATTGAAGAAGAAAAGCTGGTAGATATGGTGATAGGTCCGGATGCATACCGCAGTTTACCTGGTTTAATTGAAGAAGCAGAAACCGGCCAAAAAGCGGTAAATGTTTTATTAAGCCGTGATGAAACCTATGCAGATATTGCCCCAATCCGTTTAAACAGTAATGGTGTAAATGCCTTTGTAAGCATTATGCGGGGTTGTAATAATATGTGTTCGTTTTGTGTGGTGCCATTTACAAGAGGCAGGGAAAGAAGCCGTGATGCCGAATCTATCATTAATGAATGCAAAACCTTATTTAATGATGGGTATAGGGAAGTAACCTTATTGGGCCAGAATGTTGACAGTTATCATTGGATAGGTTCTTCTGAAATATCAATAGATACAGCCGGAGAAATTTATGAAGAACCAGTAAGTTTTGCTATTTTATTGGAAAGAGTTGCGCAGATTGATCCATTATTAAGGGTTCGCTTTTCTACTTCACACCCCAAGGATATTACCGACGAGGTATTGTTTACAATGGTCAAATATGATAATATCTGTAACTATATTCATTTGCCTGTGCAAAGTGGCAGCACCAGAGTATTGCAATTGATGAACAGAACCTATACAAGGGAATGGTACATAGCCAAAGTAAACAGGATAAGGGAGTTGATACCCGATGCAGGCATATCCACAGATATGATTACAGGTTTTTGTACTGAAACGGAAGAAGATCACCAGCAATCTCTTAGCCTGATGAGGTATTGTAAATACGACCTTGCTTATATGTATTTTTACAGTCAGCGCCCTGGCACCCTTGCTGCAAGAAGGTTTGAAGATGATATTCCGGAAGACGTAAAGAAAAGAAGATTACAGGAAATGGTTGACCTGCACAGGCAGAATACACTCGAAAGTATGCAGCGTGATGTAGGGAAAACATGTAAGGTATTGGTAGAAGGTTTCTCTAAAAAAACGCAGGATGACCTGCAAGGCAGAAACGACCAGAATAAAGTGGTGGTGTTTCCAAAAGGGAATTATAAAAACGGAGATTATGTTTTTATAAAAATAACTTCCTGTACTTCGGGTACTTTAATAGGTGTGCCGGTTACTGCCTAAAAAATTGGGGTAAGTTTTGATAAACTATTAAAACATTAATGAGCTTTATACGGCTTACAGATAATTGAAAACAATTTTGATAATCATATAAAAACTATCTAAAAATGAAAATTTCGTCTCCCATATCGCGGTTGGTGGGGACATCAACCGCGGGCTTCAGCCGTGGCCGGTGTCCCCACCGACCACTTTGTTCTGTTCTATTTGAAATCATTTTTAGAAGGCTTCCTGGTGATTTTATTTTAAAAAATATTTGCTATTAAATTATGGACTTACAAACAATAAAAAACCGTTTCTCAATCATCGGCAACTCCCCCGCTCTTAACCATGCCCTAAATGTGGCAGCCCAGGTAGCCAATACAGATTTAAGCGTTTTGATCAATGGTGAAAGCGGGGTGGGTAAAGAAATTTTTTCACAAATCATTCATGCCCTTAGTGCTAGAAAACATAATCCTTTTATTGCAGTAAACTGTGGCGCCATTCCCGAAGGCACCATTGACAGTGAATTATTTGGCCATGAAAAAGGTTCGTTTACCGGTGCCATGGATAGTCGCAAAGGTTACTTTGAAACAGTAAATGGCGGTACGATATTTTTGGATGAAATAGGTGAATTGCCCCTTGGTACGCAGGCACGTTTATTACGTGTACTGGAAGCGGGTGAATATATACGTGTAGGAAGCAGTAAGGTACAAAAAACGGATGTTAGGGTAATTGCTGCTACCAATAAAGAACTAATTGAATTTACACAAACAGGAAGGTTCAGGGAAGATTTGTATTATCGTTTAAATACTGTGCCGATAAGAGTTCCGTCGCTAAGGGATAGAAAAGAAGATATACCATTGCTGTTCAGGAAATTTGCTGCAGATTTTTCTGACAGGTACAAGGGTGCCCCCATTCAGTTAGAGGATGATGCAAGGACTCTATTAATGAATTATCCATGGCCGGGCAATGTAAGGGAATTAAAAAATATTGCTGAGCAGATATCTGTTTTATCAAAAGAAAAAAATATTTCTACCAAAGAACTGCAAAGTTTTTTACCGGATCATAATTACAACCGCCTGCCTGTTTTGGCTGGTGGAAAGGCTGCTGTTAGTCAGCAGGAATTTGCCAATGAAAGGGAAATATTATACAAGTTGTTTTTTGATATGAAGAAAGATGTAAATGAACTTAAAAAAATGTTCTTCGACATTTTACAAAATCCAGGTATGGCCAGCCACATACCTGTTTACAATAATAATAACAATGATGGCTCATTACCTGATATAAAAAATACCGGTAACCCCAATAATTTCTCCCAATCTCCATTACCGGTTTTTATAAACCAAAATGGAAATGATATTCATTATCATGAACAGGTAGAAGAATCTTTGAGCATCATGGATAAAGAAAAGGAACTTATTATAAAAGCATTAAAAAAGCATAAAGGTAAACGTAAGGATGCTTCCAGCGACCTGGGCATCAGCGAAAGGACTTTATACAGAAAACTGAAAGAATATGATATTGAAGAATAATCATTTTATTCCTTTTGGCTGAGAGTTTTTAACATTCCGGATAATCAAACCAGGTTAATTTACAATACGATGCTACATCCATTTCAACTTAAATACAAGCAAAGTGGTTTTATAAATAATATCACTTTGCTGTTTACTGGCTTTTTGTTAATTACCATTTTTAGTTTTTCTACCTGCAAATATTCGTTTAAAGATACCTCTCCCATCCCTTTAGATGTAAAGACTTTTAGAGTAAATTTCCTTGAAAATAAGGCCCGGTTTGTAAACCCATTATTGAGCCCGCAATTAACTGAAGCATTAAAGCAAAAAATACGCAGCAATACCAGGCTCATCCAGGTAAATGCAGATAGTGCACACTATGATATCAGTGGTTATGTAAGCGATTATAACGTAACCACCAGTGGTATATCCGGCACACAGGCCAGCACCAACCTGCTAACCGTATCATTTCACCTTGTTTTTAAAGATAACTTAGACCTTACAAAAAATTTCGAAACAGATATTTCTTCGGGGTATAATTTCGCCGCTTCTCAAAATATCGCCCAGGTTCAGCCAACCTTAACACCAGATATAGTAAAAAATACGGTAGATGGTATTTTTAATAAAATCTTTTCAAACTGGTAAATTGTACCAGCAAATAATATTGGTTTATTATAAAAAGTTTAGTTTTGAAATATGGGAAATAGTCAACAGGTTTATGAATCTATTTTTAACCGGAAGATGTTTGAAAATGATGCTAAAGATTTTCTTACAGGCCTTACAAAAGAGTATCCCTATTTTACTGCAGCTCAATTTTATTTAATACAAAAAAATCAAACCGGCAGTGACGACTATAACAGGCAGTTAGCAAAGACAGCTATTCTTTTTAATAACCCATTTTGGTTAAATTATCAACTAGAGCAATCATTTGGGTCAGAGGCTTTAACAGAGCAGGATTTTATAAACCAGGTTACAGATAATGAACCCTTTTACAACGCTGAATCAGGTGAGCCTGAAATAATTCATCCTTTAACAAATACAACAGAAACAATTTATGAAGAAGAAAAGATAGTTGTTCCGGAACAATATATTCAGCAGCAAACACCTGTGGAAATGCTGCATGAGCCTATTGCAGAAAGCCCAACACCTGTTTTTGATGCCGAAGTAAAAGATGTATTTGAAACAACTGAAGTAGCCACCGAGGAAGAAAAAGAAGAGTTGTTATCGGATGAAACAACAGAACAAACCGAACATCATTCTGATATTAATACCCAAACTGAAATAAATGATTCGCCTTCCAGTAATGAAGAAAATTACCACGAAAAAGCCGAAGAAATAATAACTAATAAAATAATTGAGCCTGTTGACAATCCTTCATTAACTGAATTGCCATTGGCAGAATCTCCGATAACTGAACAAAATAATATCTCTGAAAATAATGTGGAGGAAGAGGATGAAGAGATAAATGAAAAAGAAATTGAGCCCCTCAACTTTAAATTAAATTTTACTGCTTCAACTACTACCGAAGATACCATCTCATTTGAACCGCTGCACACATCAGATTATTTTGCAAGCCTTGGTATAAAATTTAGTGATGAGGTAAAGGCCGATGATAAATTTGGAAAGCATCTTAAAAGTTTTACAGAATGGCTAAAAACCATGAAGAAAATTCATCCGGATCAGCTACCTCAACAGAATGCGCAATCAGAAAGTATTATACAACAAATGGCAGAAAAATCAAATACAGAGGGCGAAATACTAACAGAGGCAATGGCAGAGGTATTGCTTCAACAGGGCAAACTGGGGAAAGCCATTGAATTATATCAAAAATTAAGTTTGCTCAATCCCCTTAAAAGCGCTTACTTTGCAGCCAAAATTGACGCTATAGAAAGATAGCGGCAGTTAAAAACAATTCAAAAAAACTGTCTGTAGACAGGTTTAAACAAAATAAAGAATAGTATTATGCTAATTGTATTTGGAATTTTAATAATCCTTGCTTCAGTAATTTTAGGTTTAATTGTACTGGTTCAAAACCCCAAAGGTGGCGGATTATCCGGTAGTTTAGGTGGTTTCAGCAACCAGTTGATGGGTGTAAAACAAACTACCGATGTATTGGAAAAAGGAACCTGGGTTTTTGCGGCTATCGTTGGTATACTTTGTGTTCTTTCACCAGTATTTATACCTTCTGTAAGTGGTGCATCATCTAAAAACGATGAGTTAATAAAAAATGCACCTGCTACAGCACCAAAAACCAATCAACCAACTACATCGCCAATGCCTGCAGCACCAGTTGATTCTCGAAAAAAATAAAAGATTTTACAAAAATTTCTAAACCTCGTCTGCTAAAGACGGGGTTTTTTATTTTACTTTTAACATACCAATGAAAACTACATTCTACTTATTATGACCAACCTGAAAAAAACAGTCCCCATCTTTTTACTTATTCTGTTTGTTGTTGCTGCTTTTATTGCATGGCGCATATTTGGCAGCAACACTAATTTTAGTGAAGGTAAAAAAAGCTTTTATATTAAAACAGGCAGCAGTTTTAATGATGTGATAAACGAACTGGAACAACAAAAAATTCTAAAAAACCCCGGTACATTTAAATGGATTGCCAAACAGTTAAACTACAATGAAAATGTAAAGCCAGGGAAATACCTGATTGAAAATGGAGCCAGCATTTACAAGATTACTAAAATTTTAAAGTCAGGCAGACAGACAGCGGTAAACTTAGTGATTAACAAATTGCGTACAAAAGAAGACCTGGCGCAAAAGATAGCCGCTAACTTTGAATGTGATTCTGCTGCTGTGATCAATCTTTTAAATAACAACGATTCCTTATTAAAACTTGGGCTGGATACCAATACCGCTATGACGGCAATAATACCAAACACTTATAGTATTTACTGGAATACGCCCGCTAACCGTATTTTTAAAAAACTATATAACGAGCAGGAAAAATTCTGGACAAACGAAAGAAAGAAAACAGCAGCAGCATTAAATTTATCGTCCCAACAGGTGTATACACTGGCCAGCATTGTTGAAGAAGAAAGCAATAATCAGGAAGATAAAGGAAAAATAGCCAGTGTTTACCTTAACCGTATGCATACTGGAATGCGGCTATCTGCCGACCCTACAGTTAGATTTGCGCTTAAAGATTTTTCTATTAAAAGAGTGTACAAAAAATATACACAAATTATTTCTCCTTACAACACTTACCTTAATGCCGGGCTACCACCCGGCCCTATTTGCACACCATCCGTTAAAACAATTGATGGTGTACTAAATGCGCCCACTACTAATTATTTATATTTTGTTGCCCAGCCTAATTTAACAGGATATTCAAATTTTGCTACCACTTATAAAGAGCACATGGTATTTGCCAAACAATACCAGCAATGGCTGAATGGTTATTTAAAAGCAAAAGACACATTGCTTTCTGCTGATGATGAGCAATAAATTGAATACTGTAAGAAGCTGTCTAAAAATGATTCCCCGAATTTTGTATTTGAGATTTTAGCCCGCAGATTGCGAGGATATACGCAGATTGGCAAATAAAAGAATGTAATTAATCTGCGTTTATTTGCCAATCTGCGGGAACGTATTTAAACAGTTTCTAAGAATGCTTTGTTTTTTTAAAAGCTTAATTAGTAGATTTGAAGATCAACAAAATATATTAATACTATAACTCATTGAATAAATTAGAACGCATAATAGTAACTAAAACACCGGCAGGCTATTTATTACAAAAGAGTAAAAAATGGTATTTGCCAGGCTTTGAAGGGGTGCCTTTGTTTGATGTAATCGTTTTTTTTTACAGGCAGGTAAAAACTACTGGACTTACTGAAAGGGCTTCTGCTATTGCCTATAATTTTATTATGGCCGTACCGCCATCGCTTTTATTTTTATTTACATTGGTACCAAGTTTACCCTTTATATCTAAAAAAAGTCTTAAAATTCAGTTACACGGTTTAATAACAGATGTAATTCCTTTAAAAGTACATAACGAAAACCTGATAAGATTTGTTGATTCCTTTATTGATAGTTCTAAAATTGGTATCATTTCAATTGGCTTTATTACCGCTTTATATTTTGCGTCCAACGCCATGATGGGTATCATGCGCTCCTTCAATAAAAACTATGTAGGCTTTGCCAAAAGACAGGGGTTACACAATCGCTGGATGGCTATTAAATTAACCGCTTTTTTATTTTTAGTAATATTGGGCAGCCTTATATTATTGATAACCCAGGGAGCAGTATTAAAGCTGATGGGTATTAAAAGTGTAACCATTTTAAACATCATCTATTATGTAAGATGGGTATTTATTATTGGCATCATATTTTATTCGCAGGCCTTAATTTATAA
>JAYVZR010000503.1:0-7908 GCA_043783135.1 Ferruginibacter sp.
GATGATATGAACAAGGCTGGTAAACAGATTATAAACCTTGGTATAGGCAGCCCGGACTTACCGCCACATCCAAGGGTGATACAAACATTGCACGAAGAAGCCATAAAGCCTAACCAGCATGGTTACCAAAATTATAAAGGCAGCCCGGTATTGCGTAATGCTATTTCGGCCTGGTATAAAAAATGGTATAATGTAACCTTAAATGCTGATACAGAAATTTTGCCTTTAATTGGAAGTAAAGAAGGGATTATGCATATTTGTATGACCTATATTAACGCAGGGGACCAGGTATTGATTCCTAACCCGGGGTATCCTACTTATAGAAGTGCAGTAACAATTGCCGGAGGTAACGCAATAGAATATACGCTTACAGAAGCCAATAATTGGTATCCTGATTTTGAAGCTTTAGAAAAAACAGATTTGCAAAAGATAAAGCTGATTTTTGTAAATTATCCACAAATGCCAACGGGTAAAATGCCAACGAAAGAGTTATTTACCCAATTGGTTGCCTTTGCCCGGAAGCACCAAATTTTATTGGTACATGATAACCCTTATAGTTTTATATTAAATGATAGTCCTATGAGTTTGTTAAGTATAGAAGGAGCAAAAGATGTAGTAATAGAATTGAACTCACTAAGCAAATCGCATAATATGGCAGGCTGGCGCATAGGTATGCTGGCAGGGGCTAAAGAAAGAATTGAGGAAGTGCTTCGTTTTAAAAGCAATATGGACAGCGGTATGTTTTTACCCCTTCAATTAGCTGCCGCTAAAGCGTTGCAATTGTCAGAAGATTTTCATGCCGGCGTAAATAAAATTTACAAGGCAAGAAGAGAAAAAGTTATTGAATTACTGCAATTATTAAATTGCTCTTTTGATGCAAACCAAGCCGGTTTATTTATGTGGGCAGCTATTCCTGCTGGATATAAAGATGGATATGAATTAAGTGATAAAGTGTTGTATCAATCAAATGTATTTATAACTCCTGGCGGAATTTTTGGCAATGCGGGAAATCAATATATAAGGATAAGTTTGTGTAGCAGCGAAGAAAAAATAACAGAAGCTATTGCAAGGATCAGAGAGGTTTTGTAAGCTTCAATCAAAATTTAAATATTGAAAAAATAATAAAATATTTTTTATATAATGGAAAGTATAGGGATTCTGGATAAAGAAAATAATTCAACAGCATCAGCAAAAGAAGGCGCAGTTGTTACGATAGTTGGAGTAGGCTTAATAAGCGGTTCATTTGCTTTGGCACTAAAAGAAAAAGGTTTTGCAAAAAAAATAATTGGTGTAAGCAGAACGGAAGCAAGTTTACAAAAAGCAAAACAACTGGGCATAATTGATGTAGCGCTGCCATTGGAAGAAGCGGTAAAGCAAAGTGTTTTTATTTATGTAGCTATTCCTGTTGATGCTACTATCACCGTGATGAAACAAATAATGGATTTAATGACAGAGAAGCAAATGGTTGCAGATGCTGGGTCTACAAAATTTGTTTTGTGCGATGCACTGAAAGATCACCCTATGAGGCACCGTTTTATTGCTACGCACCCTATGTGGGGAACAGAATACAGCGGCCCGGAAGCTGCGGTATCGGGCGCTTTTACAGGAAGAGCCTGTGTGATATGTGAGAAAGAAAAAACTGATTTGGATGTAGTAACATATGTTGAAAATATTTACAAAACATTTGGCATGAATATGGTTTATATGGATGCACATAGCCATGATATACATGCTGCATATATCAGCCATATTTCGCATATTACTTCTTTTGCATTGGCTAATACAGTATTAGAAAAGGAGAAAGAAGAAGATGCTATTTTTGCGCTGGCAGGCGGTGGTTTTGAAAGTACAGTGCGTTTGGCAAAAAGCAGCCCTGCAATGTGGGCACCTATCTTTATGCAGAACAGGGAGAATTTGCTGGATGTATTAAACGAACATATTTCGCAGCTAAGAAAATTTAAAGCCAGCCTGGAAAAAGAAAATTTAGAATATCTTATTGAATTGATGGAAAATGCAAATAAGATAAAAAGAATTTTGCAATGATTTTTAGAGAAGCAGAAATGGGTGATATACAATCTAATGCAGGTTGTGCGAAATGCGGTAAAAGAAAATACGTTAAGTAACCCTGCTTTAGTTGCAGATGCCGATTATGAAGAATATTTATTGAACCGGGGAAAGGGCTCGGTTTGTGTGGCAGAAAATACGGTTGTTGGTTTTTCAATTGTTGATGCAATAGATAAAAATATATGGGCACTTTTTGTACACCCAAATTATGAAGGAAAGGGAATTGGAAAAATATTACACAATACAATGGTTGATTGGTATTTTAAACAAACAAAAGAAAATGTTTGGCTAAGTACTGCACAGGGTACAAGAGCAGAAAATTTTTATAAATACAATGCTGGAAAGTAGTGGGTACACATGGTATAGGGGAGATAAAGTTTGAGATGAGTTATAAAGAATGGGAACGCTGAAGGCTTAATGCAGGAGCAGGATATTGGTTGCTTTCAAATATCTGTTTTGTTTTGCGGATTACTATTGTAAAAAAATGGTATTAATATAAAAAGGCCAAAAAAAAGCTAAAGCAAAGCAAGCCGGAAGTATTATTTAATAAAGTTTCAAAAAAGTAATTGCGTAAAGCAAGTATAAATAGAATAAATAAATATTGCCAACAAAAACTAATTTTACAATGCAAACAGAAAACAAAACAATGAAAGAATTGATACAGGAAAAATGGAATAAACGACCATTAATTATTAGTGGCCCTTGCAGTGCAGAAACCGAAGAACAGGTAATTGAAACTGCCACCCGGCTCGCTAAAACCGGCAAGGTTGATATTTTACGTGCAGGTATCTGGAAACCACGTACCAAGCCCGGTTTGTTTGAAGGTATTGGTGCCAAAGGATTGTCGTGGCTGGATCAGGCAAAAAAAATTACAGGGTTGCCAACTACAGTTGAAGTGGCTACAGCAAAGCATGTAGAAGATGCATTACATTTTGATGTGGATATGCTTTGGATTGGTGCAAGAACTACAGTTAATCCATTTAGTGTTCAGGAAGTAGCGGATGCTTTACGTGGTGTAGATGTTCCAGTTTTGATAAAAAACCCTATTAACCCTGACCTGGAATTATGGACCGGTGCAATTGAACGAATTCAGAAAGCCGGTATTAAACAGGTTGGTATGATTCATCGTGGATTTTCAAACTATGGCAATACAGAATTCAGGAACGCACCAATGTGGCATTTGCCCATTGAAATGAAACGCAGGTTTCCTGAAATGATTTTAATTTGCGATCCTTCGCATATTTGTGGCAACAGAATTAATTTACAATCTGTATCGCAAAAAAGTATCGATCTTGATTTTGATGGTGTAATGATTGAAAGCCATATTGATCCGGATAATGCATGGAGCGATGCCAAGCAACAGATTACTCCGGAACGTTTGGCTGAAATGCTTGATGCATTGATATGGCGTTCTGAACAAACGGATAAGCAGGAATTTATAACAGCATTGGCTACACTAAGGGAACAAATTAATCATGTAGATGATGAGTTGATGACCTTAATAGCACAGCGGATGAAAATTGCCGATAAAATAGGTGAATATAAAAGAGCTAATAACATTACTATTTTACAAACAAACCGTTGGAATGATATTTTGCAAAAAGCAATAAGCAAAGGTGATAAACTGGGGCTAAGCAAGGATTTTATTACCAAATACTTTGATGCGATACATTTGGAAAGTATCAATCACCAGAATAAAATAATGAACAATCCCTCTTAGACTTTTCGAATGAAAAGTTTTAAGAAACCGGCTAAAAATTATTCAAAGGATTTCGGTATAGTATAAAAAGGGGCCGGTGAGGACACAGGCCACGGCAGACCGCCTCGGTTGGTGTTCCCACTAACCGATAAATGACGAACGGAAATTCTATTTTTAGATAACAGCTAAAGCTAAAAAATTATTTAACGGATTTTGTTAATTGAAGAGAGGGCTATATGAAAATTATAAAAGTATCATCATTGGCAGGTGCTTCAGAAGCTATCCCAGCGGGGGGAAATTTTGATGGTGTTTATTATTTTGATGCATCGTTTGCTTACTTGGAACAGATTGTTAACAAACAGCAAACCATTATCATTACCGATGCCAATGTATTTGAAAGCCATCACCAACTTTTAAACAGCTGGCAAACTATTGTTATACCAGCAGGTGAAGAACATAAACAGCAGGCTACAGTAGATTTTATTATTGGGGAACTGATAAGCAGGAATGCAGATAGAAATACTTTTATAGTTGGCGTTGGCGGCGGAGTTGTTACTGATATAACAGGCTATGCTGCCGGTATATACATGCGGGGTTTAAGATTTGGTTTTGTGCCTACTACAATTTTGGCAATGGTAGATGCTTCTATTGGCGGTAAAAATGGAGTAGATGTGGGTGTATACAAAAACCTCGTTGGCCTTATAAAACAGCCTCAATTTTTATTGTTTGATTATACACTGTTAAAAACTTTGCCCCAGGATCAATGGATAAATGGATTTGCAGAAATTATAAAACATGCCTGTATTAAAGATGCAGAATTGTTTTCATTGCTGGAAGAACAATCAATCGAAAATTTCCAAACAGATAAAAATAAGCTGGCTGCGTTAGTTGAAAAAAATGTACAGATAAAAACTAAAATAGTAGTAAACGATGAATTTGAAAAGGGAGATAGAAAACTTTTAAACTTTGGACATACCGTTGGTCATGCCATAGAAAATATATACCAGTTGCCACATGGCCATGCAGTAAGTATTGGTATGGTAACTGCATGTGCGCTTTCGGAATCTATCAACCAGTTTCCATCTTCTGAAACAAAAAAAATAAGAACAATTATAGAAAAATATCATTTGCCTGCTCAATTTAATTTTGATAAACAAAAAATATGGGAAGTGCTAACGATGGATAAGAAGCGGGCAGGCAATAGTATGAATTTTATTCTTTTGAATAAAATTGGCGAAGCCTTTATACAATCAATCGCAATCAGTGAACTCGAAAATTTAATTCATTAAGATTTACTTTCCCTATAGCATTTTTATCTGGCAAATGCTATAAATTATTTGAAAAAACGGATACTAATTATGATCGTAACTATACAACCATCTTCTATTAACGGAAATATCAATGCACCTACTTCTAAAAGTTCTATGCAAAGAGCGTGTGCTGCAGCATTGTTGCATGATGGAGAAACCATTATCCACAACCCCGGCAACAGTAATGATGACCTAGCAGCTTTGGGGATAATAAAAAACCTTGGAGCTGAAATAAAACAAGAATCCAATGGTAGCTTATTAATTAAAAGCTTTCCATTTGAAGGTTCTAAAATCCCTCCGCCAGCTGGCGGAGGTGGGGGGGCTTTGAATTGCGGCGAAAGTGGACTTGGTATAAGAATGTTTGCACCAATTGCTGCCCTGAGCAAAGAGCCAATAGTTATTAATGGAACCGGAAGTTTACTTACAAGACCCATGGATTTTTTTGATGAAATTTTCCCGTTACTCGGCATCAGTATTCAATCAAATAATGGAAAGCTGCCCATTAAAATAAAAGGACCCTTGAAACCAAAAGATATTACTATTGATGGTTCCTTAAGTTCACAATTTTTAACTGGCCTGTTAATGGCTTATGGAAAGGCAGCTACAGAGCCTGTTACAATTACTGTTACCAATTTAAAAAGTAAACCATACATCGATCTCACTTTACAAGTGATGAAGTATTTTGGGTATAATATTATCAATAATAATTATGAATCTTTTTTGATTAAACCTTTTACAGATAATACCAATGATGTAATTGAATATACAGTTGAAGGCGACTGGAGCGGTGGGGCATTTTTACTGGTGGCAGGTGCAGTTGCAGGAAATATTACCGTAAAGGGATTGGATACTTTTTCAACACAGGCCGATAAGGCTATTTTGCAGGCGTTGATAGATTGCAGATGTGCTATTTCTATTGAAGAAAAACAAATACAGGTTTCGTATCCCTCCTTAGGGGATAAGGGCTTAAAACCTTTTAATTTTGATGCAACAGATTGTCCTGATCTTTTTCCTCCCTTGGTTTCACTGGCAGCTTACTGCAACGGGACTTCGGTTATAGAAGGAGTTAACAGACTTGCACATAAGGAAAGTAACAGGGGCTTGACGCTGCAGGAAGAGTTTGGTAAAATGGGGATAGAAATTGTATTACAAGATGATCTTATGATGGTAAAAGGTGGCGATGGTGTACAAGGAACAACAGTTCATTCGCACCACGATCATCGTATTGCCATGGCTTGTGCAGTTGCTGGTTTAAAAGCAAATGGCCAAACTGTTATTGAGGAAGCGGAAGCAATTAATAAATCTTACCCTGATTTTTATGAGCATTTGAAAAAATTGAAAGCAATTCTAAATTGAATTAATTCATATAATTCTATGACAGATCGGAAAATAAATTCAATTACCCAATTGCTTGAAGCTTACAAAGAAGGGCAAAGACTATTTTTAGAATTAGAGTTTGAAAATGATGAGAGCTTAATTGGACAAAATTTAAGCGGATCTATTTTTAAAAACTGTTGGTTCATTGTTGATTTTAGCAATTCAAATTTAGAAGACTGTATTTTTATTGATAGTAATTTAAAAGTGTCAGATTTTAGAAATTCAAATCTAAAAAATGCGAAAGTTGAACGTTGCCTTATAGAAAGTACAAGATGGCAAGGCGCAAATATTGAAAATTTTGAGTTCAAAAATAATTATCATTACGGTGCGACAGTTGGTCAAGAGGACTTTTTTAAGTTTTTTATTAATAACTAATTAATCAAAAAAATGATAGCTGTATGTTTACAGAATTAAATAATAAAACCATCATAAACTAAAAGCCCCTTTAGGAGTTGAGGAATAATATTATGAACAGTTTTGGACGAATATTCCGTATAAGTATTTTTGGTGAATCGCATGGCGAATGTGTAGGTATAAATATTGATGGATGTCCGGCAGGCTTACCATTAAGCATGGACGATTTTACAATAGATATTGAAAGAAGAAAGGCGGGGGCTAAAGGTACTACTCCGCGTAAAGAGGCTGACCTTCCTAAAATAATAAATGGTGTTTATAATGGTAAAACAACTGGCGCACCCATTACTATTTTATTTGACAATACCAATACCAGAAGTGGGGATTATGAAAAACAAAGAGCAGTACCAAGACCAGGCCATGCAGATTTTGTAGCCACTAAAAAATTTGGCGGTTTTGAAGACTACAGGGGCGGTGGTCATTTTAGCGGAAGGTTAACAGTTTGTTTGGTTGCTGCGGGTGTGGTGGCTAAAAAATTATTGAATAAAATAAATATAGCAGCAACCATTCTGGAAATAGGTGGCGAAGCTGATACCGAAGTTGGTTTGCAAAAAGCAATTGATGCTAAAGATACTATTGGAGGTATTGTAGAGTGCAAAGTAAATGGCTTACCCATTGGATTAGGAGAGCCATTTTTTGATTCAGCAGAATCGTTGATAGGCCATGCTGTATTTGCCATCCCTGCTGTAAGGGGTATTGTATTTGGAACCGGTTTTGCAGCGGCGCGTATGTTTGGCAGTGATCATAATGATGCCATTGAAGATGTTACCGGAAAAACTACTACCAATCATGGGGGTGGTATAGTTGGTGGCATAAGTAATGGTAATGAATTGGTTTTTCGTATAGCGATTAAGCCAACTTCTTCTACACCAAAAATTCAACATACATTAAACATTGAAACCGGGCAAACAGAAGATTTTTCTGTAAAAGGAAGACATGATCTCTGTATTGCACTAAGGGTACCGGTTGTACTGGAAGCAGTAACAGCCTTTGTTCTGGCCGACCTGATGTTGCTGGAGCAAAAGATTGGAAGGGTAATTTAAA
>JAYVZR010000504.1:0-7901 GCA_043783135.1 Ferruginibacter sp.
AATAAGTCTTTTATTGCTTCGAATCGGGTCCCACGATCTGTCGTACTTTAACCAAATCATCCAATTTAAAAGCCGAAAGTTCTTACTTAGTCCATTCATTATTTTTTCTGTTCACATCAGGCAATACATTTTCGGGGTCAAGTATTGCTTTATCAATTTTAGTTGTAGATGGATATTTAAATGTCCATGTACCGCCACGCTGCCATATTTCTACCGGTAACTGAACAGTTCCTGTTTCGCCATTCTGCTGAACAACTTTTATAATAACTGGTAATATCATTTTGCCCTTGTTGCCGATAGTGATCAATGCACCTTTGGATGGATCATTGTCAACATAGTTTATAGCAGTGATTGTTTGATCTAATTTCCAGGTGGTAAAAAACCATTCTTTCCAGAACCAGTTCAGGTCCTCTCCTGCGGCGTTGTTGATGCAATGAAAAAAGTCGTATGGCGTTGGATGTTTAAATGCCCATGCTTCTGTATATTTTCTGAATGCATAATCAAAACGTTCTTTGCCTACTACAACGGTACGCAGCAAATTGAGGCCGTAGGCTGTTTTGCCATAAAACTGGTAATGTTGCTGCTCATCCATCGCATCCGATTTTGTCATCAGCGGGTCTTTGTAAAACATAAACTGGTTGTAATCCCTTGATGCAAAAAAATCTTTTTCAAAAAATGCTTTGCTGTTTACATACTCTCCTTTATTAAAAATATCTGTGGCAATATAATTTATGTAAGTATTAAAGCCCTCATCCTGCCACATATACCTTCTTTCATTGCTGCCAACAATCATCGGGTACCAGTTATGCCCTATTTCGTGTGCAATTAAAAACCATAAGCGGGTCTTTATTTCTTTGTAGTTATTAAAAATCATTCCGGGATATTCCATGCCACCGGTTATACCGGCATTGCTTACTGCATTGTTCCAGGGATATTCAAAAAAGTTTTTCGAATATATTTCAATGCTTGCTTTTAAATATTCTGTAGATCTTGTCCATGCCGTATCGCCCATACTTTCTACCGGGTAACAAGACATGGCAAGTGCCTTACGGCCCGAGGGCAAATTAATTTTTGCAGCATCCCATATCATTGCTTTACCGGCCACCCATGCAACATCCCTTGTGTTCTGCATGGTAAAATGCCAGGTTAGGTTTCCTTTGGTTGTTGGGCGTGTAGAGGCTTTTCCTGCTTCATCAGCGCCAATAATGGTAATGGTTTTGTCGCTGCTTGCCGCGATTGCCAATCTTTTTATTTGTTCGGCTGTTAGTACTTCTTTCGCATTTTGTAAATCGCCCGAACCATATATGATCATTTCGGGGGCTGCTGTGATGAAATATTCGTAATCGCCGTAATCGCAATAAAATTCTCCCAGCCCCATGTAAGGCAAAGTATTCCAGCCTTCCACATCATCATACACACACATGCGTGGATACCATTGCCCTATTTGATAAACAACACCGTTTTTTGTGTATTGTCTGCCGAAGCGGCCTGCCCCATCAAGCGGTATTATAAAACTGAAATTTATTTTTATAGAAACTTTATCTCCCTTTGCTAACATGGGTGTATTTAAACGCAGCTGCATTCTTGTATCTGTAACAATGGGTTGTGCGGTGTAGGTTTTTCCTCCTTGTGTAATAGTTACATCCTTAATGCGATAGCCACCGTTATTTTTACCCAACACAGAAAAATAATCTCCGGGATAACGTGTGGCTGCAATGGATCTTGAGCCAGGCTCAAAAATATTTTGATCCATCTGCAGCCATAAATAGTCAAGCTGGTCAGGACTGTTATTGGTGTAGGTAATGGTCACATCACCTGTCACAGAAGTATCTTTTTCATTAAGGGATGCATGTATCAAATAGCTGGCGCTGTTTTGCCAATAGGAATCACCGGGTATTCCTTTTGCCGAACGAAAAGAATTGCCTGCCGGAGGATTAAAATTTTGTGCAAAAAGATCGTGGGGATTATACGTTGTATCATCATTTGCATTTTGTGCATATAAAAAACAAGTGCATAACAATTGAAGACATAGTAATAAGTTTTTTTTCATTGTGTGGTATTTGATTTGTTTTAGCAGTTATAGTTGTTAGTTCAAATAAATTACTTTTTCGCTATCGCAGTTCTTTACGGCACTCCCTCGGGCGAAAGGCAGTGAGGTGCCAGTGATACATAAACATACGGTATTTTGGTAATTGTATTTGCTTTTCAATATTTTTAATTTAAAGCTTAAAAATATTTTACTGCTGGAGCCACTTTTAAAAGCTGCCCTTTTCTTTACCTAAATGCAATGTAACCGGGGTTGGCTTATGAATTAAAAGCCTTTCCAGTTTTCTTTAGCTTTTATTGGTGGCGGAAAGTGGTATATTTTACCTACATTTCGCCACTAATAATTTTTTATTGGTGGCGAAATGTACTATATTTGACCCACATTTCGCCACAAATAACTTTAACCTATGTCTCTAATTTTGACAGGCCGAAAAGAAGAACAGGAAATACTGCTTACTGCACTTGCATCCAGAGAAGCTGAAATGGTAGCTGTTTTCGGGCGGCGAAGGGTTGGCAAAACCTATCTGATCAGGCAAACCTATCAGCCGCATATTGCATTTGAAGTTACAGGTTTGCAAAATAGCAATAATGCAGGCCAATTACAAAACTTCAGTACCCAGTTAACCGCTTTTTCTAAAAGCCCTGTTCCCTTAAAAATACCTGCCGACTGGATGGAAGCTTTTTCTATGCTTGCTGATTTTTTAGATGGCCAAACAAAAAGCAAAAAAAAGCGGATAGTATTTTTTGATGAATTGCCCTGGATGGCAGGTCATAAATCAAAATTTTTAATGGCCTTTGGCTGGTTTTGGAACAGCTGGGCCGTAAAGCGCAATATCGTTGTTGTTATTTGCGGTTCGGCTGCTTCGTGGATGATACAAAAAATTGTAAACGACCGCGGCGGTTTGCACAACCGCATCACAAAGCGGATTTTTTTAAACCCCTTTACACTCTGTGAAACCGAACAGTTTTTAAACAGCCACAATATTTTTTTTAATCATTACCAGGTTATCCAGCTCTATATGGCCATGGGTGGTATACCACATTACCTTAAAGAAATTAAAGCAGGTAAAAGTGCCACTCAAAATATTAATGATATTTGTTTTTCAAAGAACTCATTATTGCGGAACGAATTTCCGGATCTTTACCCCTCACTTTTTTCAAATGCAAGCAACCATATATCAGTGGTAAGGGCTTTGGCAAAATCACGGCAGGGCTTACCACGCCAGGCAATTGTTGCAAACAGTAAACTTCCTGAAGGCGGCAGTACTTCCAAAGTACTGGAAGAACTGGAACAATCAGGATTTATAAGTTCCTACTACCCTTTTGGCAAACAGAAAAAAGATATGCTTTACCGGTTAACCGATGAGTATTCCCTATTTTATCTTAGGTTTATAGAACGCCATAAAGACGAAGGCAGGAATACCTGGAACCACCTGAGCCAAACACAAACTGCCAAAGTTTGGGCCGGTTATGCCTACGAAAATGCCTGTTTAAAGCACCTGCCGCAAATTAAAAAAGCATTGGGTATTGCAGGGGTTTATGCCCAATCTTCTACCTTTCTTCAAAAAGGAAACGATACCGAAAAAGGGGCACAAATTGATCTTGTACTGGACCGTAACGACCAAACCATTAACCTTTTTGAAATAAAATTTTACCATACAAATTTTATTTTAACCGAAACCGAAGCCAGTGCCTTACGGAACCTTATGGCTGTTTTTAAACAAAAAACAGGTACAAAAAAACACCTGATGATGACACTGATAACTACCTTCGGCTTGCAACACAACAAACACAGCCTTGGGTTGATAGAGCATACTTTAACAGTGGATGATTTGTTTTGATGATAAAAAATTGTTCCGGTTATATTATTTTATTTCAAACACCACCATTCGGCAGTAATTGATTGAAGTTGTTTCATTTTTCGCTTTTCATTTTTATATTTTCATTTTTATATTTTTTTACTGCTCCAAGTTGTATTGGCATGCTGTTACCATTACAAATAAATTCCAATTACCAATGCAGCAATACAAATGATGGTAAGCAATATCAACAAAGGTGTAATAAATTTAAACCATGCTTTTAAACTTACATTTACCATCGCAAGAGATGGTAATATTAGACCGGTAGGCGCTAAAAACGACATCAGGCACATACCATACAGGTATGAATTGACAATTTCCCTCCCTGGTATATTAACCATAATGGCCAATGCGCCAATAATGGGCATGGTTAATACCGCCATACCAGAGGTGGATTGTATAAAAAGAGAAAAGACAAGGTAAAATAACAACAGTAAAAGTATAAAGAAGGCAGGCTGCATTCCCTGAACCATGTTAGCGGTATAAAATAATATGGAATCACTTACATGGCCCTCGTTTAAAACGATGGTAACCCCTCTTGCCACACCAATAATAAAAGCCACCGACAATAAACTTTCTGCCCCTTTAATAAATTCGCGGATAAATATTTTTTCATTTATCCGGTTTATCACCGCAAGCAGAATAGATGAACCAAGGAACAGTGACGACATTTCCGTTGTCCACCATTTTAAAAATACTACACCTGCAATCATCGTAAGAAAGGTCATTACATAGATCAACAACAATAGTTTTGTTTTGCCATCCAGTTTGGGAATGCTGGTTTTGTTATCAATGCTTACATCATACAATGGTTTTACCATACCGTCAATTTTAAACACCCAGGAAGCAGCTGGATCTTTTTTTACTTTGGCAGCATATCTTAAAATATACCATACCATTAATGCAGTAGATATTCCCCAAATTATTATCCTTTCGCCCAATCCATCCATCCAGTTAATACCTGCTGCATTGGATGCAATAATAACAGAGAAAGGGCTGGAGAAGGCAGGAAGACAACCAACAGAAGTGCCTCCAAAAATAATGGCCAGCGGCACAATCAGGTCGTAGCCTGCAGCCAGGAATAAAGGAACCAGTATAGGATAAAAAACGAGAGCTTCTTCTCCCATACCATATGAGGAAGCAAAAAAAGAAAATACAATGGTCAGTATGGCTATCAGCCAGTGCTCCCGGCCCTTCATCGTTTGTGCAAGCCAGTTGATGCCTTTTATCATGGCACCTGTTTCATTAAATATGTACATAAAACCACCAATGATGAGCACGAATAAAATTATATCAACACAATCAATAATTCCCTTTATGGGCGCCTGCAAAACACTAATAAATCCCTGTTGGTTTCTTTTCTGTTTTGTAAATGTACCCGGTACAGATATTGGTTTGCGTATATCGCCATCTATAAATTTTTGTACCTTGATCTGAATGCCCAGGCTGTCTAATGTTTTTTGTGTAAGGGGAAGATTTATTTCGCTGCTATCCGTTATCAAATTAAAAGCCATTCCGTTTACAGCCAGTTTATTATACTGTCCTGCAGGTAAAAGCCAGGTAGCAATAGCGGCCAAAATAATAACCGCCATCAGAATGGGAATTGGCCCCGGAAATGATTTTTTTTCAGACATGTGGTTGTTTTAATTTTATTAACCCTGTTTAAAATTTTATTCTATCTTTTTCATTTCTCCTTTTTGCCCGGTATTAATAAACCATATTTTGGTAACCTTGCCATTGCCATCAATTTCAAATTCTATTTGCCTGTCGGTACCATCGCTATAAAAGAATTTTGTGTCCGACTCCGGCTTTAATTCAATATCCGCTGTACCATTGCGGTGGCGGTACAGCTTTCCATTCTTTTTAATAAACTGAAGTGTAAGCCCCGCCGAATATTTACCCACATATTTGCTTAGAATTGTGGTATCAATTTTTACTTCTTTATGTTCATAAGGCATCAGCAATGGTTCATCTTCTAGAATAGATTCAATAGCCGCACGAAAAAAACCAAGATTAGATTCGCTGTTGCTAAGCAGTATAATGGTTTCATCAATATCGGGCCTGTTCACAATCATGGTATGGTATCCGGGCCAGCCGCCTGTGTGTGAAATTATTTTTCCTTTGGGTGAATAGGGTTGGACCATCACACCAAAACCATAAAATGAGGAAGTATCCGCCGGTGACATTTGTACAAGCGGCGAAAGCATTTCTGTCAATGCAGATTTACTTACCAGTGTGTTTGCCTGCAAAGCCTTGCTCCATATAAACAGGTCACCGGTAGTTGAGTTTACACAGCCATCGCCTACAATACCATCAAGATAATAAACCATATCAAATGCCGGCAGGCTATCAGCCACAATGTAGCGTTTTAAACTATCTGAATGCACAAACCCCAATGCATAGTTGTTGGGGATTTTATAAGTAGTTCTCCGGCTATTGTAAATAAAAGTATGGTGCATACCAAGGGGCTTAAAAATATTTTTTGCCATAAATTCATTGTAACTGGTACCCGATATTTTTTCAATAATGGATGCCAGTAATGCGTACCCCGTATTACTATACTTCCATTTGCTGCCGGGGGTAAAAAACAAAGTATCTTTTTTTTGTTGCAACATGTCAATAACATCTTTATTGAAAGCAATCTTTTTTCTGTCCCAGCTTTTTTCAAACTGATCTTCGTAAGCTGGAAGGCCGGATGTATGGGTCAGTAAATTTTGTATGGCAATATCATCATAAGGCAACTGGGGAAAAAACTTTTTAATATTGTCTGAATAACTGAGCAGACCCCTTTCTTTTAATATCATAATGCCCATGGCGGTAAACTGTTTGGAAATGGAAGCCAGTTCAAAAACTGAGCTGTCATTCAACATACGCCCGGTATTGTAATCGGCATATCCCAACGCCTGCTGGTAAATGGTTTGCCTTTTTTCTGCCACCAATACATTTCCATTAAAATTAAAATATTGCTGCTGGCCCGTCATAAATTGTCTGAGCAGTTTGGCATGATTGCTTTGTGCAATAACAGTGATTGGGAGAAGTAGAATTAAAAGTATTTTTTTCATAGAATTTTTTAGTGATATTTTATTCTGTAGATTTTTTCTAGTCCCATATTATTCCAGGTGATATTCTTTTTGTAAATATTCCAATAATTCTACCCCTTCAACTTTTAGTTCCTCTGCGGCCCCGGTCATTCCTTTTTTTGTACCATGCATATAGACTGAAAAAACAGAAAGCTTCTGCAATAATTCATTATCAGTAGTACGTAAAGGAGAGTTTTCAGGTATTCATTTTATTTTAATGGTTTTGATGATTATTTTTTTCTAAAAAAGAAATTTATACACAAATAACTCATTCATCATTTCGCCTTATGCGCTTCCATATCTATCTCAATCAACTGTCCCTGCAATGCCAGGCCTTTTACCTCAAGCCATGTGCCTGTAGGAAATTGCTTTTTATAAATATTGTTGCGGTAGGTGGAAACCTTGATAAACTCCTGCATATTAGTGGTGAATACATTTTCTACCACTACATCGTCAAAACTGTAACCATAATGTTGCAATATTTTTTCTAAATCGCCATAACAGTTTTTCATTTGCTGATCAAGATTGCCCGTGGCAGTTAAAATGCCATTGTCATCCATACTAACGGCACCAGACATTTTAATGTCATTACCAATTTTTACAGCATGTGTATACCCATACTCTTTTTCAACTTTCGGACGTAGTTGAAAATACTCAGGCGTTTCCGATACAACTGCTGTTTCCTTTGGCGTTTCTTTTACCGTTTCTTTTGGTGCCTGGTTGCAACTTTGTACTGCAATAAATAAAGTAATAATTAGTGTTGCTGATTTTAGTTTGCTTAAAAAATTAATTTGTTTTTTCATTATTTAATTTGATTTAATTTTGTAACTATTCAGTTCCAAAAGTAGCAATAAGATGTAATGCGTTCAACACGTTATTTCCGTTTTTGATAGTGGTATCAATAACTGATCTCAGT
>JAYVZR010000505.1:0-7897 GCA_043783135.1 Ferruginibacter sp.
CTTGGTGGAGCATTATTTTTTTTATTGCTTGCGGTGTTGGCTATTTAACATTAATGTGTATTATAGGATTTTTTCAGAGCATGTTTACATGAGCCGGGCCAAAAATCCTATAATGCCACATTATGTTACTTAGCTTCAGGCAGTTTTTTTTGGCGTGCGTTTTTGTTCGTGCTGTGGGTGCAGCTCTTTTATTTTTTTTCTCTGTCTTTTAAAAAAAATAAATGTGCTGCAAGTGTGTCGGCTACAAAAAACATGACATAAAAAACGGACTGCAACACCGCATAAGGCTTGGTGCTGTGGGTTCTGTGTGTGGGCTCAAGTCTTAGCCGTGCCTGTGCGTCGGGCTGTATTCATTTCATAGGGTGATGTTGTTGCAGTTCGTTTTGTAAATCATCAAGGTTGTTGCATTGGTAACGTTCGGTACTGCTTACATATTTATGGCCAGCCATGTATTGAACCTGTCGCAGATTATTTTTTCTCAACCATTCTGTTATTACACTGCTTCGGATTTGTTTGGCATTAATAACTTTTGCATTTAATTTTTTCAGTTGGTCAAACATATATTGTACCCTATTCTTTACATTTTTATCACTCAATACTTTTAGTTTTTGTTCTGTAAATATTGCGCCTTCTTTAAACTTGTTTGCATTCAGATAGTTTTGTAATTCCGTTATCTGCAAGGCTTGCAGGTCTAATAATCTGTCATTGCTCCGTTTCGTTCCTTTGATAAATATTTTACCTTCTTTAATTTTGATGTGCTGGCTTTCTATTCTTATTAACTCGCCGCCCATTAAGCCCTGGTAAACCATCAAGCCCAACATTATTTTCTTGCTGCTGTCAACATTTAACTGGATGCTGTATTGCTTAAACAGTTCTTCCATTTCTTCTACACTTAATAAATTGATGGGTAACTTTCTTGATAATCCTTTTATAAAAATTCCTGCTGCCGGGTTATCATTTCTTTTGCCTTGTAAGATTAAATAATTGCTGTAATGCCTCACCGTTCCCAATAAAGCATGGATATTCCTTTTGCTCTTTTTTTTATCTGTGCAATACCGCATAAAGTCTAATACATCATTGTAAGTAAAATTTTCTTCGCTGTTTTCTTCCTGCTGCAGCCAGGCTAAAAAAAAATCACTTCGCCTGGTGTATGCTTTTACTGTTGATGTTGATAGTTTCTTTTGCTGTAGATATTCTGTAAAATTCATGGTTCAATATTTTTAATTTTCCATCGTATCGTTAATGGTGTTGTGCCTTCCGCAATGTGGGTGTAAATCTGTGTGCTGTCTAAGTCTGCATGTCCTAAAAACTCTTTTATTCTTTCCAGCTTCATGCCGCTTTGTAAAAGATGTGTTGCAATGCTGTGGCGGAGTGTGTGGGTTCCGGCTTGCTTTTTAATCATGGCCTTCTTTACTAATTTTTTAATTCTGATGTACAAGCTTTGCCGGTTCATTATTCTTCCTTTGCTGGCATCTACAAAAATGTATTCATGCTTTTGCTCCTGTATCAACTGCGGTCTTGCATAATCCAGGTACAATTTTATTTCTTCAAAAATTTTTTCTGCTATCGGTACAAACCTTTCTTTATAACGCTTTCCTTTTCTTACATGCAAAACTTTTCTTGTTGTATCTATGTCTTTAATTTCTAAACAGGCTCCTTCATTTAACCGTAAACCACAACCGTAGTAAACTGCCAGCATTGCTTTGTCTCTAACGCCTAATAAATCATTTTCAATAACATCATACAACTGCTGTATTTCTGCAATCGTCAGCCACACCGGTATTGTTCTTGTTTCTGCTAACTGCTGCAATGCAAAGCCTACATTGCTTCTGCCTGTTTCCCTGATGTACTTGCTAAATAATTTTAAGGCTTGTATGTGTTTGTTGATACTTCCAATACTTAAAGGCTTGCCGCTTCTTTGGCTCACTTTATTTTGCAGCAGATCCATAAAATCATTGGCATCGCCTGCCATTAACTGTTCTAATATTATTTTTCCGGTGGCTTCCTGGTACAATAAAAAACTTTGTACGGTGCCTCTTAATGCCGGTATGCTGAACACAGAATAATTTAATAGCTGCAACCACTGCGTAAAACTTTCAAGCAATAAAATGTACTGGCTGCTTTGCACCCGGGTTGGTTTCTTTTTCATAAATAATAATTTTGCTAATAGTCTTTTTGGGTGTCGTAGTTGTCGCAGTAGTATAAAGCCTTGCCTGTATTGTGTTTTACTGCGACAGTAGTTTGATTGTCGCAGTACTGTCGCTGTCGCAGTACATTTTATAATTTTCGCAAGGGCTCAAGGATGCTTTGTAAATGGGTATCTATTTCGGTTTTAAGCTGGCTGTATTCGTTTGCATCTGCAATGGTGTATTCAAACCCTTTGCGGTGTACAAAGCCGCTCACGGGCTTTATAAAGCCATATTGCTTTAACTCCCTGATGTAGCGTTGTATCGTTCTTGGCTCTGCCCTAAAAACTTTCCTTATTTGCTGCGCTGTAAAACTTTCTATTGTATTTTCTCTTAGATGTTGTTTCAGCTTTTCTAAAAACCCTCTCGTTGCCTGTGTCAGTTCATCGCTCTTACTAAACAACACATCTTTCAATAAATTAAACGCTGCTTCTATATCTTCAATCGTTGTTTCAATAAATAACTGGTTGTTGCTGTCTTTCTTTACTTCCCGTTGGTATTGATGATAAAAGGTTACTGCTTCTATAAATCCTAAAAGCAAAGTCATTGTTCTTCTCGGTTTAAAAACCTGTTCCGGCAACTCAATATATTTTGCAAAAGGATTTATAATGTTGATGGGTCGTAAAACGCTTTGAATATTTTTAAATAATTCCTTGTACTGCTTTTCTCTTTCCTTGTTGATTTCTCCGCCGGATAATTTTGTTTGATACTCATTTATTTTTTTGTCTTGCTCTCTGCTCTGGTCTGTGTATAAAAGGATACAACGGTTTGCATTGTCTTCATAAATCTTTTCTTTGGTAGTACAACCGCTCACACTTACCGGGCCTTCTACAGTTAACGTAATCGTTTTTAAATTCCCTTTGCTGTCTTTGAGTGTTACCGTTTTTGTAATCTTTCTTTTGGTCTGTAATTCTCGCAAGGGATAAAATACCGTCATGGCTCCGTCTAAATCTTCAATCAAAATCAGTTTATTTTTTAGTTCATCCTGCTTAAAATAATACAAAGCGTTTTCTGTTATTTGGGTAATCTCTATTTTATCTTCCGTGGGTATCAGTTCGCTTATCCTTTCCTGCAAATAAGTTTTACCGCTGCCACTGCTTCCTAAAAACATGATGTGCAAGGGTACCGGTTGTTTCCTGGTGCAGTACACTAAATAAGCTATCATACTATTATCCGCTTCGCCTACAATACCCGTCAGTGCTATCATGTCAGCGGTACGCTGTAGTAAGTTGGGTTTCTTTAATTCGTTTACTGCTGCTGTTCTTTGGGCGGCTGTAAGTTCATGCTGTGGTTTTTCTTTGGGCTGTAAGGCTTCTATTTTTTTAATGCGGTGGTTCTCTAATTCAGTGATAAGATTGATAAATGTATTGGTCGTTTGCTGGCTGCTGAGCTCTAAAGTTTCTGCTACATTATTTATTGTCTGCTCTCTTTGCACCTGGTTGTATAAATCTATGCTGTACCACTGCGGATGATTTGTTTTTTCTTTGTGCTGTACTTTCAATGTCACTTTCATTCTATCCAGTCCGGTTATTTTTATGCCGCCTAAAATTTCAAAATACAACTCACAGTTATCGTAAATTAATAACTCCGGATTTTGTGTGTTTAGTTTGCTGTTGCTCTGTGATGCTTTGACAGGAATGATTTCAGATTTTTTATTTTCAATTGAAAATAAAAAATCGGTTCGCTGTTCTATCATGTCTGATAATATTTTGGGGTCGTCGTGGCTTTGTAATAAACTGTTTACGTCCTCTCCTGTGGGTAGCTGTACGCATGTAAAGCGTAGGTGTGGAAGCAACGCCTGTAATACATGGGCATGTTTGTGTGTGGCGGCTGCTCCTGCATCATCTGCATTGAGCATCAGGATAATTTCTTCCAACTGCGGTAACTCAATGATAGCTTTTATATGTTCGTCCGTTAATCCATTTGTTCCATAGAGTGATAAGATTGTATAATTACTTTTTACTGTTCCCTGTTGTAACAAGCTGGCTGCATCAATTATACTTTCTGTAAGGATTAATTTCTTTGTTTGTAAACTTGGATAGCCTGGATAAAGTCCGCTTCGGTTCTGTAAATAAAAATGCCTGTTATCTTCATTGTTGGTTGTGCTTCTTCCATACAGTGAGATGATTTTGTTCTCCTGGTTCTTTAATGGAAAGATGATACAATCTTTTGCCCATACGCTGTAACCCTGGGCTGGTAATGGTTTCAGCAAACCTACTTTTAAACAACTCTCTATAAACTCTTTTGTTAAATGATGGTGGTAACGGTCACTGATAAAACCTGCTTCATGTAATTTATAATCCAGCCCACGGCTTTGCAGATACTCAACACCTTGCTTTGTCAATGGCAACGCTTTACTAAAACCCTTAAAAGCTTTCGTCAATACTGCAATCTTTTCTAATGGTGCTGTCTCAATAAATAATTTCGCTGCCGGTGGTTGTGTTGCTGCTGGTGCATTGCCGTTGAGCAACGCAGTTGCTTTTAACAATGCTTCATGTTTGTTACAGTTTTCTTTGAGTTCTATAAACTGTATCTGGTCACCAGTGCCAGCTTTGCAATTGCTGCTAAAACAACAGTACGTATTGGTCTTGGGGTAAATCTGCAGGCTGGGAGTTTTATCATTGTGGAAAGGGCAGTGCAGGCGGTCGCTTTTATCAGGTTTTAGATTGTAATGGTTCAATACTTGGGTAAGGGTAAGCTTAGATTTTATTTCGATTATTTCCATGTAAAAATATTTTCATTTTTTTTGTACTTGCATATTCACAAGTAAAATTAGCAAACTTGTCTAATAAAACCAAGCAGTATAATCTAATATTTTGCTCTCTTGTCTAAATACCCTGGTCAATGCTTGATTTTTAAGCTAAATTTGCCGTATAATTTCACGCTAATGCTTAATAAAACAGAATTTGCTGACAGGTTAAAGGAACTCCGCAAGAAAAAAGGAATTTCGCAGGGCGAACTGGCGGCATTGATAGAAGTACACTTTACACAAGTGAGCCGTTACGAACGGGGGGAGACCAAACCGAACGCCGAAGCAATGACCAAACTAGCAAAAGCATTGGATACTACGGTGGACTTTTTAATGAACGGAACGGCGGATGATGTGGTAAAAGATGCAGGGCTGGAAAAAGAGCTGATAAGCCGCTTTAAAGAAGTGCAGCACTTGGAAACGGAAGACAAAAGAACGGTACTGTCATTGATGGATGCTTATATTGCTAAAACAAAAATTCAAGCACTGCTACACGCTAAATAATTTATACTATGGATACAATGCTCATACAATTGACCAACCAAAAAGCCGCAGGCCTTTTGCATGAATTGGAAGCACTGAATTTGATTAAGGTGCTGAAAGAAAATGTTGTTCCTAAAACAAAGCTCTCCGATAAATACAAAGGTATCATCAGCAAGGAGCAAGGGCAAAACCTTAACGAACACATTCAACAAATGCGTAGCGAATGGAACAATATTTAATTGATACCAATGTGGTGTCGGATTATTTTTCGGCTTCCTTCTCTGCTGCCGGTATGGCTTTAATGGATACGGCCATCGATGCCATACCGAACATTTCCATCATCACACAAATAGAACTGCTCTGCTGGAAAACGGATGCCGCCACCGAACAGAACGTACAAAATTTTATTGCCGATAGTATTGTACTTGACATTACACCTAGTGTGATTACGCAATGCGTAAACCTGCGAAAGGGCAAGAAAATAAAAACACCCGATGCCATCATCGCCGCTACCGCTTTGGCTTACGGCTACACCATCATCACCAACAATGAAAAGGATTTTAGTAATATCAAGGGGCTGAAAATTATTAACCCGCATAAGGTTTAAACAAACAAAGCCACTTAATGAGTGGCTTTGTTTGTACCAAATTAGTACCCTAAAGAATGAGGGAACATCAACAATCGCTAACAGATTCTCTATTCTCTCTCTTGAACGCAAAACGAAACAAAGTAACAGCAAAGGCACAGGAAGGCTAACACACAAAACCATCGCCTCATTCCTGCACCAGATACAGGCGATTTACAGCCTCCGCTTGCAAGGAGACTGTGATAGCCCTACTATCCTCTTTTATACAACATTCTTATACCTGATCATTTTCAAGTACTCAATTCACGGCACACCCTGCGCCAGGGGGGAAAATATAGCCTCATCTTACTTATTCAAAGCTATCCTGCCAATCAATTTTGGTATTTTTTTTAAACTTTTCAAGAACCTTATCAATACTATAAAGCTTTGGATTTCCTATTTGCAATGATGCAAGATATTTTTCAAAATCTTCCTTTTTATCAAATCCTTTCTCTATGTGCTTTTCAGGAATAATTATAAACCATCCTTCATGAACTTTTACATAGTTACAATATGTTTCGCCTGCATGAATAAGTATAATACTCTTATAAATGTTGATTTCTTCTACATTAGAAACGGAACTGGGTATTTCGATTAAATTCATATTCCATTCGTGAGTACCGTTAAGTTTAAGTATTTCATAAGGCTTTAGCAAAGGTATTCGTGATGCATCCCAAGAAGAAGTCGTGGTAGTATAAAACTTATCTTCTACCTTTTTATCATTCTTAGAATGCTTACACCCCCATATTAAACCCATAAAAAAAATAATATAAAAAGTGAGCAATAAAAATTTCATAGTATTTTATTTAGCTGTTGTTTGCCAGTCTGCAGAAACCTGCAAGCCACTATTCCCTCCTGCAACCTCATGATAAAGAAAACCAGTAGCAGCACTGATATTGTTATACGCGTCTCCACGGTTAGGTTGTCTACTCAAATCAAACGTATCACTCAAGTGATAGGAAATAACCATTGTACCATCTCCTTTGATAGTTGCACTATAATCGACACTTGCATTACGAACCGCCCATGTCAATGCATTCCCAGCAACAGCCCATGTCTCGCTATGAAAAGCAGGATTACTACTATTTAAAGCTCCCCATTTTTCGGTCTGGCTTGTCCATCTTTGCCCACCAAAACCAATTACTTGTTTACCCCCAGCTACAAAACTCAACTTTCCAAATCTTGGATCAAGCTTTAAGGCTGCTATAATCTTATTTTGGAAAGCTACCATAGCAGGATCTGTCTTTAATTGGTTTAGCAAACCTCCTGTAAGATTAACATGTGTATTTTGCAATTGTGATTGTAACCCTAATTCAAACAAATTACTTGCGTTATTTCCCAATCCAGTTTGGTTGGCCATCCATTGCCTTGGCCCATGCCCCCAACCTGAACCAGCATAGCCAACGTTTGAGCCCGTAAACCAATTTGAAAAGTTATTCGCTTGATTCTTAATATAACCGACAACAGTAACTGGTGCTAATGTTGGAATACTATCTTTTAAACCCAAGGGGTCATTTATTGATATTGGGTTGTTACTGGCAAAAACATAAGGAGATGTACTTTGAGACATGTCGGCGAGTGCATCAATTTGTCCAAACCGCCCAAGCTGGGCATCATACATTCGATTCTTGGCATCGTATAATTCTAAACCACTTCCGTCACTAAATTCTCCGCTCTGCAATTCATTACCACCATTAAATTTCCTTTTATTCTCTAACTTCCCCGCCGCCTTACTCGATATCCCCGCCATCGCAAGCCCGAATGGATAATAACTACCGTACCATTTTAGCTACTTCTCAAAAATCTTCCCCAACTCCCGGAGCCAATCAAAGAACTTTTTTCTATCCCATAAAA
>JAYVZR010000506.1:0-19854 GCA_043783135.1 Ferruginibacter sp.
CTTCGTTGCCTCTCAGCAATAAATACAATCCGTAAAATTAAGCTCAGGTACACTAACATTAGAAAGGTGCTGCCCAAAAAACCAAAATTTTCTCCAACAGAAGTAAATATAAAATCGGTATGCTGCTCCGGTACAAAATCGCCCTGTGTTTGGGTACCCTTTAAAAACCCTTTACCCAATAAACCTCCTGAACCAATGGCAATTTTAGATTGCTTTACATTATAGTTTTGTTGATCGTTTTTTTTCTGTTTGGCTTTTTCGTCTGCGCTGTTAGTGATGTCTATTGCATTTTTATCTGTAAATGGATTGTCAACACCTACCATACTAAAAATTCTGTCTGCCTGGTATTTTTTAAAAACATGTTTAAATGTAAAGGGCACAACTATACCAACAAACAAAATGCAGAAAGCCCAGCTGCTTATTACAATAATCAATAAACGGTTATTACGTCGTATTTGCTTTCGGTTTGCAAAAAGTATAATAACACCCAGTATGGTAAATGCTATCAGCAGTGTTTTTGTAGACAGTAAAAGCGATGCTACCAATAACAAAGCCATTGCCGCACCAAATATTAAATATCCGGGAGGAAGGCCTTCTCTATACATAGGGATTAGAAAAGAAAAATATACGAGTGCCAGACCGGTTTCACCTTGTAAAATTGATAACGCAGCTGGTGTAAAAGCAATAACAGCAGCAACCAGTTGCGATTTTGGTTTACTAAAATTTGTTTCGGGCATCGACAAATATTTTGCCAATGCAAGCGAGGTAAATATCTTACACATTTCAACCGGCTGCAAATTCATAAAGCCAAGCGGTATCCAACTTTTAGAGCCCTTAATTTCTTTACCAACCACAAAGGTTGCCAGCACAAGTAAAATTCCCGCTAGGTAAGAAAGATTTGCTGTGGCAGTAAATAATTTACTATCGGTTAATAAAATAAATATCGCCAATACAATGCAGGCCAAAAAATAAAACATTTGCTTGCTGTAATTTTTTTTGAACCCTAAAAAACTTTGCAGTACGCCATCTCCATTTCTATATTCTACAGAAAAAATACATAATAATCCAATGGCTACCAATATAAAGTATAGCCATATCATTATCCAGTCAACTCCTTTTCCTATTTCCGGGTTTTTTTGATACATTTTTAAATAAGGTTTTATTTTTTCACCGTGTCCTTGGGTTCCGGTTTTTTATTTTCGCCGGGTAAAAGCGCTTCAGGCGCAGGTACGGTATTGTTGCTGTCTTTTTTTGGCAGTTCCTTTTTTGATGTTGTTGTATCCTTATCTTTTTTTATTTTATCCAAAATATCTGTTTCCTCATCCTGTTCTAAACCAATTGAATCTTTAATTGTATTGACATCTTTTTTTGAAACAAGATAAGAAGTATCTTTAGAACGCCTCACTGAATCCTGTTGTCTTATTGCTGCATAAATCCTGTCAGGTATCAAATTAGTATTTGCCATTTTTTCAATTAACTCCAACCTGCTTTTATCTGTAATAGAATCTTTTAAATATTTTTCTATCATTAAGCTTACAATCGGGGCAGCAAACCATGCCCCCTGGCCCGAATTTTCTACTACACACATGATAGCAATTTTAGCATTTTCTCTTGGTGCAAACGCCGCAAAAAAAGAATGGTTCTTTTGTTTCTCAAGCCCTATATAATTTTCTACAGTGCCTGTTTTACCACAAAAAACAATACCCGGAATTTTAGCTCTTTGGCCCGTTCCTCTGTCTACCACGCCTTCCATACCATCGTGAACTGCTTCAAAAATACTATCCGGAATATCTATAGTACTATGTTGCTTTTTATATATATCCAACACGCCATATTTATCTCCTCCTTCAATTGAATCAACTACATGTGGTGTAACATACCAGCCTTTATTAGCAAGATAAGCCATCTCATTAGCTACCTGTATTGGTGTAACACTTACTTCTCCCTGCCCAATACTAACCGAACGGAAATTGCAATAATTCCATCTGCCCGGCCCGTAAATTTTAGGGTTGTTGAAATAAGCAGGTGTTGGTATTAAGCCTCTTTTTTCAGAGGGGATATCTATTCCTAATTTATGTCCCAGCCCAAAAGCATACATGTATCTATCCCAGGCAGATAAGCTGCTATCAATATTAGGATACTTTGGATTATCAATAACCTTTTGCATTACAGTAGCAAAGTAAGTGTTATCAGAAACGGTTATTGCATTTCGTAAATCGAAAGTTCCCCTATCAAGGCATTTTTGTGGATGGCTATAACCACAACCATAAAAAGCACCAGTACAGGTAACCTTGAATTTTGTATTTATTACCCCTTCATGCAGCCCAACCAATGCCTGCAATGTTTTAAATGTAGAACCGGGAGAATAGGTAGCGCTCACCGTTCTGTTCAATAAGGGCAATGCAGGATTTAAAAAAAGTTCAGAAAAATGTTTTCTTCTTTCGCTGCCCGACAAAAACTTAGGTTTATAAGTAGGTGCACTTACCATGGCCAATATGCCACCGGTTTTTGGATCAACTGCTACAATGGCGCCTAATTTATTTTGCATCAGCTTTTCCCCTAATTCCTGCAATTCAATATCAAGAGATGTATGCATGTTTTGGCCCGCTACAGCAGCTGTATCATATTTACCATTTTCTAATTTTTCGGTAAGACGGTTTTTGTTATCTCTTTTCCAATATTCAATTCCTCTTTCTCCCATCAGCACTTTTTCGTAACTACGTTCAAGCCCCGTAAAACCTGCATAATCGCCGGAAACATAGCCTTCATCTTTATGCTTTTTTAAAAAACTGGTATCTATTTCGGCAGTATAACCCAATACATTCGCAGCTGCGTCGTAAGGATAGCTTCGTACAGATCTTTCCTGCAAATAAAAAGCGGGTGAAAACTTGTACATCACTTCGTTTAGCATCGCCATTTTAGCATCGGTCAATAATGATTCAAATACTGCCGGCCGGGTTCTTCCATTTTTTACTATCAAATCCACTACACGTTTGCTAAACTGAGCTTCGTCTATATCCAGTATTTTACATAATGCGGCCGTATCTATACCTTTTAATTTATTGGGTGCAAGCATTAAATCATAGATGGTCATATTTTGCAAAATGGCCTTATTCTTACGGTCGTATATAATACCCCTATCAGGATAAATTACCTTTCTGAATTTACCCTGATCGTCGGCCATTATTTTGTACTTGGATGAAATTACCTGCAATGTGAAGAGCCTTGCAATGATAACGATGAACATTATGGCAAAGATTAATCTTACAACATTTTTACGGGACTGGTTAAAGACAGACAATTTTTATATTATTTTAAGAATGTTTACTTTTTTAAATACCCAATTATCAGGTATCTTTTTGCGTTAAATATTACTACCTAAAGTTGAGCCGTTTTGCGCTATCAGCAATAAAAAATTATAGGAGTGCAACAATTTTTTTCTTTTAAGAAATGAAAACCTTAAACCGTATTAGTTCTAAATTGCTGTTTCCGGGAAAACAATAACTCTGTGATAATAATAAGCACTACACTTATCAATGTCGAAAACATTGTTTTTACAATAAATTCCCATACTCCTCCAAACTGAAGTGCTTCCAGCATAAACAACCAGCTATTATGCAAAAGGGTTAGTACGCCTGCATATACCAGGTAAGGCATAAAACCACCAAGGCTTTTTAAAGAAGGTTCTTCATAATTGCTTTCTGCTCCTTCGTGGGGTACAAGTATATTTATTAAAAAAGGTCGTATATAGGCAACTAGTACGCATGCAGCAGCGTGAAAGCCTAGGTTGTGATGAAAACTATCCAACACAAAGCCCAATAAAAATGCCAGTATCATTTGTAAAGTGCGGCTAAACTTAAATGGCATCCATAAAATAAATAAAATATAAATATAGGGCGTAACCATATAGTTAAGATGCACTTTGTCCAACACAAAGAACTGAACCAATATCAGTAATATAAAGCGAATGATATTTTTAACTAACGTGCTCATTATTGCCCTTGCAGGGTAATTAATTATTAATTTTTGCTTTTGCTTTTTCTATTAATTTATTTATTTCTTCCCGCTGATAATTATCAATAGCATATACGTATTGAAGATTATAAAAATTAGCGGTTGATTTAATTGTAATGAGGTAATTATTGGTGCTTTTGTCGGGTTCAACCTTTTCTACTGTACCAACCATTAACCCATAAGGAAAAGTAGTGGTAATACCACTAGTAAAAACAGTATCACCTTTGGCCACTTTTACACTCTTCCTGACATTTATCATAGAAAGATAGTTGGGCTCTTTGCCATCCCATATAATAGTTCCGCCACCAAGAGGATCATTTTTCAGCAAGGCATTAATTTTACTGTCTTTGTGTAAAAGGCTCATAACCACAGCATAATTTTCACTTACATCTGTTACAATACCCACTACACCATTATTGGCATCTATAACACCTTCATCTTTTTTTAACTGCTGCGCTGAACCTCTTCCTAAAACAATGAAATTATTTTGTGCAGATACAGAATTGGATACCACTTTAGTAGCCTGGTATACCCACTTGCGATGATTACCCAATGTATCGTAAGGAATGGAATCGGTTACAATTTTTGTACTTGTATCAGGCGTTTCGAAGTTTTGCTTCATTAAATTAAGCAGCCGTTCATTCTGACGTTGAAGTTCCTGATTTTTCTTTTTTAGTGCCAGAAAATCATCCACTTTGGTATATTGTTCATTTACCCTGCCGGTAATTTCGTTCATATATACAGAAGCCACTGCATTGTGGTAACGGTTATAATGTACAATTAAATAAATGCAGAACCACTGTAATAGCAGGAAGACAATTAAATTAAAATACCTGCGTATGAAGAGAAAGATATTACCCATGGAGCATTCCTCCAAATCTCTCTATGGGAGAGTTATTTGAGTGTATGAAATGTAGCACAGTTTTCATAACTTAAGAACTTAAAACACTTATAGCTACTGGATAGTAAGCCTGGTATTGAATTTTAGCGCATTACAAATGGATACCTGTCGTAATTTTTTAGTGCAATACCTGTACCTCTAACCACACTCTTAAGCGGATCGTCAGCAACATGTACGGGTAATTTTATTTTTGCAGCTATACGTTTATCCAACCCTCTTAGCAAAGCTCCGCCACCTGTAAGGTATAAGCCCCTGCGATAAATATCTGCAGCAAGTTCAGGTGGTGTAGTTTCCAATGCCTTTAAGATAGCTTCTTCTATTTTAAAAATACTTTTATCCAGTGCTTCTGCTACTTCCTGAAAACTTACCATTACCTGTTTAGGTATACCGGTTACAAGATCGCGGCCATTAACCGGTATATCATCTGGCGGGTTTTCGAGATCTTTCATTGCCGCACCTACCTGGATTTTAATTTGTTCAGCAGTACGTTCGCCAATAAGCAAACTATGGTAACGGCGAAGTGCTTCCATAATATCAGCAGTAAATTCATCCCCCGCAATACGGATACTTTGGTCGCATACAATACCGGCCAAAGCAATTACCGTAATGCCAGTAGTACCACCACCAATATCTATAATCATATTACCTACGGGTTCTTCTACATCAATACCAATACCCAAAGCTGCCGCCATTGGTTCGTGTAAAAGATAAACTTCTTTGGCCCCTGCCTGTTCTGCACTATCCCTTACCGCACGTTTTTCTACTTCTGTAATACTGCTGGGTATACAAATCATCATGCGCCAGCTTGGGGCAAATAAAGGTTTTTTAGGATAAATCATTTTGATCATTTCCCTTATCATCAATTCGGCCGCATTAAAATCGGCTATTACACCGTCTTTCAAAGGACGGACTGTTCTTATACTTTCATGGGTTTTTTCGTGCATCATTAATGCCTTTTTGCCCACCGCTAAAATATTTTTAGGATTGTTTCTGTCCAGGGCAACGATAGAAGGTTCGTTTACGACCACTTCATCGTTAAAGATTATCAGGGTATTTGCAGTGCCCAAATCCATGGCAATTTCCTGAGTGAAAAAATTAAAAAGACCCATAATATTAAGTAGAGAAAAAAAGAAAGTAAGTAATGTTAGCAAAGTTGAAGTAAATTATTTGAATTAACAATTGCAAATACTTTATTTTTCAACATTTTACAGAAACCTTTATTACAACGCATAAAGTATAAAAACATTGCATATTGTTTAATACAAATTTTTCGACTAAAATAGTTGCTGTGACTGGGCTTTTTAATTGACCTTCTTTTCTTAAAAATAAGACAAGGTTACTTTCTACCTAAACTCGTAGCCAATATCTTCCCTGTAATACATCTCATCAAAGTGAAGCTGCTCCAGCATATAATTGGATTGTTCGGCAGCTTCCGCAATAGTGCTGCCAAAAGAAGTTACTGCAATCACTCTTCCGCCATTGGTAAGCACTTTATCGCCTTCCTGCCTGGTGCCTGCATGAAAAATCATCGTTCCGTCCAATTCAGTCTCCGTTAATCCTGTGATAACTTTACCGGTTTCATGTTCGTTAGGATAGCCCCCGCTTACCGCCATTACAGTAACCGCAATTTGCGGGTTGGTGATAATGTTTATTTCATTAAGCCGTTGTTGTGCCGTAGCTGATAAGATTTCTATAAGGTCATTTTCAATTCTTGGAATAATTACTTCTGTTTCAGGATCACCAAGACGGCAATTGTACTCAATTACAAATGGCTGCCCTGCTACATTTATTAACCCAATAAATACAAATCCTTTGTAATCAAGTTGTTCTTTTTGTAACCCTTCAATGGTTGGTTTGATGATTTTTTGCGTTACAATTTCCATGTAGGCTGCGTCTACAAAAGGCACCGGGCTAACAGCACCCATTCCGCCTGTATTCGGCCCTGTATCGCCTTTGCCAATTTTTTTATAATCTTTTGCTTCGGGCAACACCACATAATTTTTGCCATCGGTTAATACAAATACGCTTACCTCAATCCCATCCAGAAATTGTTCTACCACCACTCTTTTACCTGCTTCGCCAAATTTAGAATGTTGTATCATTAACTGAAACTCCGCTAAGGCTTCTATATGGTTAGTACAAATAATTACACCCTTTCCAGCAGCAAGGCCATCTGCTTTTAATACTATTGGTAAAGCGTGATTGCGGAGATAGCTAATTCCTTCTTCGTAAGTGGACGAATCAAATTCTTTATAAGCCGCTGTTGGAATATTGTAGCGGGCCATAAACGCTTTAGCAAAAGCCTTACTTCCTTCTAACTTTGATGCCTCTTTTGATGGCCCTATTACCTGGATATGAGCAGTTGCAGCATTATCTTTAAAAAAATTATAAATCCCTCTTACCAAGGGTTCTTCTGGACCCACAATCAACATGTCAATATTATTGCTTAAACAAAAATTGGAAAGAGCATCAAAATCATTTATCGAAATGGCAACATTAACGCCAAATTGTGCAGTGCCCGCATTACCCGGGGCAATAAATAACCGGTCGCATAATTTACTTTTTTTAATTTTCCAGGAAAGGGTATGTTCACGGCCGCCGCCGCCGACTAATAATATATTCATTAATAAATTAATTTTTTATGGGGTGTAGCTATTTGTGCGAAAATAAACCAGCCACTACAGTAAACAATAAAAATTTTATAAACGGCAATGAGAGAAAAAAATTTTAAATAGAAGAATTGGTTTGCTATACTAAAAAGAAATTTACTACTTTGAGCCATTAAACCCAATTATAACCACCTTAAATACATTGTATGACAGAACCACTTACTGAAACGAAACATCCAAAAGGGTTATGGGTTCTTTTTGGAACCGAGATGTGGGAGCGGTTTAATTTTTATGGCATGCGGGCCCTGCTTTCATTATTTATTGCGGAAGCATTGTTAATGGGAGAAACAGAAGCTTCTATTATTTATGGTGGTTTTTTAGGATTGTCTTATTTGACCCCGATGCTGGGTGGTTATATTTCAGACAAATATTTAGGTAATAGAAACTGTATTATTCTGGGAGGTACTATTATGGGTATCGGACAGTTACTTTTATTTTTCAGTGGCACGTTATATGTCTCCAATTTAGGTTTGGCACAAAATGTTATGTGGATTGCATTGCTGGCTATCATTTTTGGTAATGGTTTTTTTAAGCCTAATATTTCTTCAATGGTAGGTAGCCTGTATCCTAAAGAACAAAAAAATAAACTTGATTCAGCTTTTACCCTTTTTTATCTAGGGATCAATGTAGGTGCAACTCTGGGGCAGATCCTTTGTCCGATAGTTGGTGATGTAACTCGCAACGGAGCCAGGGACCTTACTGCATTTAAATGGGGTTTTTTAGTTGCTGCTCTTGCTATGTTTACAGGTACATTAACATTTTTATTTCTTAAAAATAAATATGTTGTTACTCCAGATGGAGCAGCCATTGGGAACAAACCACAAAAATCTGATATACCAGAAGGTGAATCCGACAGCGCAACTTTTACAATCACCAGTATTATTATTTCAGTAATATTATTATTGGCTGCCACATACGGCTTACATCTTGTATTTGATGCACCTGGTGCTTCGCCTATAAAAACATGGCTTTATCCATTCATTTTTGCTGCGGGCATAAGCCTTGGTTATCTAATTCTCTCTGATAAAACTATTACCAAAGTTGAACGTGACAGGATATGGGTATTATATATTGTTTGCTTTTTTGTAATGTTCTTTTGGGGAGCTTTTGAACAGGCTGGTTCTTCTCTTACTTTTATTGCAAACAACCAAACAGATACGAGGATATTTGGCTGGACGATGCAGCCTACTATGGTACAAAGTTTCAATGGCATCTTTGTAATGGTATTTGCAATACCATTCAGTATTTTATGGGTTTGGATGAGCAAAAGAAAAATAGAACCTATTTCACCTGTTAAGCAGGCTTGGGGGCTGTTGTTGATAGCACTTGGCTATTTTATAATAGCAACACAGGTAAAAGGGCTTGGTATGACGGGTAAGATTAGTATAATATGGTTTGTGGTTTTATACCTTCTTCATACCTGGGGTGAGTTATGTTTATCACCCATTGGTTTATCACTGGTAGCAAAACTGGCACCAAAAAGATTCGCATCGCTTTTAATGGGTGTATGGTTTCTCGGCAATGCCGGCGGTTATGTTCTTACTGGTGTATTGGGAGCTTTATTACCTCCATCGCCCGATAAATATATAGCAATGCAAAAAGAGAATATAGACCTGAAGGCGATATTAGATGGCAGTAAAGAGGCCAGCGGAAGAGATCTTTATATTTTGGGGAAAGAGAAAATTGCCGTTGCTATTGATATGAAAAAAGCTAAAGAAAATAATATTGACCTTGACAGAGCTTTTGAAAAATCTACTGCACTGATTAAAAATGCAAAGGCTGCCAGGGACACTTCTTATACTGTAAGCAAAACACTTGATGCTGTTTTAACTCCTCCTGAATATGAAATGATAAAATCACAAGCTCTCATAAAACCGTCTTACCCAGTTTTTATGGGATATAAATTGAAAGATGTATATGACTTTTTTATGCTGTTTGTAGTATTATGCGGGTTAGCAGGATTGGTACTTTATTCGCTTACACCCATGATGAAAAAAATGATGCATGGGGTTAGATAATTTTAAGCTTAAAATAATAAACAATAAGCAAGGCAACAATAATGGTTGCCTTTTTTATTTATCTTTAAACAGCCCAATTATTATACCTAAATAAATAAATATGCAATCCACTGCCACAGCTGAAGAGATACAAAGTTTTAAAGGTAAATATCCCAAACAGTTATACTTGCTCTTTTTTACCGAAATGTGGGAGCGTTTTTCCTTTTATGGTATGCGGGCATTGTTACTTGCCTATATGGTAAGCCAGTTGCATTATGATGACCCAAAAGCTTATGCCATTTTGGGATCTTATGCCGCATTGGTTTATACCATGCCCATGTTTGGTGGTTTTATAGCAGATCGTTTTATAGGTTATCAACGTGCTGTAATATTTGGGGGTATTATGATGACGCTGGGGCATTTTATTTTGGCGCTTCCAAATGACTGGAGTTTTTTTTATGGAATGGCTTTTATCATTTGTGGCAATGGTTTTTTTAAACCCAATATCTCAAGTCTTGTAGGTACCTTGTACAAAGCAAATGATCCCAGAAGAGATAGCGGCTTTTCAATTTTTTATATGGGTATTAATGTAGGAGCTGCCTTTGGCGGATTTTTATGTGCCTACGTAGGTACCGAAATAAACTGGCATTATGGTTTTGGACTTGCGGGAATATTTATGGTACTTGGCCTGGTTATTTTTTTAATCGGAAAAAAATCTTTGGGCAATAGGGGCTTACCTCCAAATGCTCAAGCCTTAAAAAAACCGGTTCTTCCTTTTTTAAAACCCGAACACTTAATTTATGGCGGTACCTTATTGGTGGTGCCGGTTGTAGTCACATTATTTAATCATTATGCGGTAATGGATTATATCATGTTTAGTTTAGGGGTACTTGCATTTATATACATCATTTTTGTCGGAATAAAACTGGATAAGGAAGCAAAATTAAAACTCTTTGCTGCACTGATAATGATCATCTTCTCCATTATTTTTTGGGCAGTTTATGAACAAAGCGAAGGTTCTATGAATCTTTTGGCGGAAAGAAATTCGAAGATGGTTTTATTTGGAATTCATTTACCTGAATTATCTGTTAATAATTTTTTACCTCCGGGCTTTGTAGTTATCCTTACACTCGTAATTGCGCCGCTATGGCCATGGCTAAATAAAAGAGGTAAAGAGCCAGGTACCCCATTAAAATTCGCTCTGTCCTTTTTATTTATTAGTGTAGGGTTTTGTGTTTTTTATTTAGGATGTATTTCTAATGAAAGTAAGGGTATCATTCCATTGTGGCCATTTGTTTTTGGTTATTTATTTTTTGTTTTAGGTGAGCTTTGTTTATCGCCTATTGGCTTATCAATGGTTACAAAATTATCACCAACCAAAATGGTTTCCCTAATGATGGGTATCTGGTTTTTTGCAACCGCAATTGGCGAATTTTTTGCCGGAAAAATTGGTTCATTAATGAGTGTTCCAAAAAATATTCTTGAAAAAAATGACCCAATACTTTCTTTGCCTTATTACGCCGATATAATTTTAAAGATCGGTATTACGTCTGCTGTAATTGGTGGATTACTATTATTGACCGTTCCGTTTTTAAGAAAATGGATGGGTGATGTAAAATAGTATCACACAAAATTTAAATGATCAAATTTATTTCCCAGTATCAGGTTATCATCAGCCGTAAGCCATTTATTTAAAACGGTAGCGTATACATTTTTAAAATCCACTGTATGTTTTAGATCGCCTTCATTAAGATCTGCCAGGTTGGGCATGGCATTTAAAACTCCTTTTTCTTTTAACCCGCCGCTGATAAAAAACATATTATTAGCTGTTCCATGGTCGGTTCCTCCACTGGCATTTTGCGAAACCCTTCTCCCAAATTCACTAAAGGTCATCATCAGTACATCCTGAAAACGGTTATTCTTTTTAAGGTCTGTTGTAAATGATTTTACTGCATCGTTTAGTTCAGTAAACAACCGCTTCTGCTGCTGCTCCTGGTTTACATGTGTATCAAAACTTCCCAGCGAAACGTAATATACTTTTGTATTAATGTCGCTCATTATCAGCGAGGCAATAGTTTTAAGGTCTTTACCTAAGCCTGTTGCAGGATATATTTCTGCTGAGGGATGTAATTTACTTTGTTGAAAAATATAGTCCGCACTGCTAAGCGTTTCGCTCATTGTTTTATAGAGGTAATCTGCAGTTGCTTCACCATGCTGATGACTGGCATCAAGGTCTTTAAAATATTTTTCGTTACTGCTGCTGTATAATTTCCGGGGATCTTTAAATGCAAGCCCATTCATATCTTGGCCCTTAAATGCAAGGCTCAAAATATCATCAATTTCCAACGCCTGGGTTGGTTTATCGCAGCCTTTACATTGTGCATCCAGGTAGCGCCCTATCCACCCTGTACTTGTATATTCATTGCTGGAGCTGGCTGTTTGCCAGATATCCATACTTCTAAAATGAGACCGGTCGGGGTTGGGATAACCCACATTATTTAATATCCCCAAACTACCATCATTGTATAAATCTTTAAATGCCGACAAGGCTGGATTTAACCCAACTTCATCCGTAAGTTGTACAGCATTTTCTTTGGTAATGCCCAGCTTTGGCCGTTCCCTGTAATAAATATCATTTCGTATGGGTATTACCGTATTTAATCCATCATTACCGCCGCTAAACTGAATCACCACTACCACCTTATTGCCGGGTGGTACCATCATTGGTTTTTCAAATGCTTTTAAAAATTTGGGCAACATAAAAGAAGCCGTAGCCAATGAGCCAACCTGTAAAAATTGTTTGCGTTTTATAAGCATAATAAAGTCCTCCAAATTTAATTTTTAGAATAATTCAACCTGTTAAGAGTTTTCAAATTAGCTTACTCTTTCCTATCCTCCCCCTTGGGGGAGTTAGAGGGGGCTGTTAACACAACTGGTATTCAGGTGTACTCATTAAATAAATAATAGCCGTTTTTATATAATTTTCCCTGCTATCATTTTGAATATATTTAGATAGTACAACAGTACTTATACTATTTCTTGTTTGCAAAACAGTCGCTGAAATTTCAGGCAGCAAATTTTCTCTTGGCACGCTTTCAAATATAGTTGTAACTGCTGCCCAATCCACTATTGCCGTACTGCCTTTATCGCCATATGATGTATTTAACTGACTGGCCATTTTATTTTCCATCATCTGCCCCATCATTACATCATCATCATTTTTTGGGCGGATATTGATTGTTTCATTTGCTGTAATAATTTGAGGTATGCGAAGGCGCAACATCAAAGTACTGCTGTCTATCCAGCTCTTTCCACCCGGCCAGCCTGCTACATTGGGCGGGTAAAAAAGTATTTGTCCCAATGCTCTTTGAAATAGTAATTGAGCGGCATCATTTTGTAAAGTCAGCGGCAACAACCTGCGTATACCAGCTATCAGTTCAATGGGCGATTTTATTTTTGTTCCAATATTTTTATCGTCATAAAACCAATTGCTGGTAAAAATATCTTCCATTAATTTTTTGATATCGTACCCGCTTTTATAAAACCTGTCGGCGAGCCATGCTGTTTTTTCTGTATCTGGTTTATCATTTACAAAAAAGCGGTATACTTTTTTGGTGATAAAAGTTGCTGTTTGCTTTTGCTGCAATAAAATATTAATGATATCATCTCCATCAAAATTGCCTGTTTTACCCAAAAATGTTTTGCTGCCGGTATCATGTTGAAATTCCCTGAATACAAATTCGCCCTGTAAATTAAACCCCCAGCCGGTAAAAGCCCTTGCGGCTTCCTTAACATCATTCTCTGTATAATTCCCCCTGCCTAATGTAAACAGTTCCATCACTTCCCTGGCAAAATTTTCGTTGGGGTGCTGCTTTTTGTTTTGCTGGTTATTTAAAAACTGCAGCATCGAGGGGCTTTTGCTAACTTCCCTTAAAAGGTTGCCAAAGTTGCCAAAAGCGTTTTGCCTTATTGTATCCAGCAATTGCTGCTGGTAAAAAATATTGATAACCCTGCAGGCAAAATGTCCATGCCAAAACAGGCTCATTTTTTCCCTGAACTGTGCCTCACTATTGATCATTTCAGCAAGCCAGCGGAGGTTGAGGTTTTTCAGGTCTTCCCTCGATTGTTTTTGTAGTTCCTTCTTTTGGTCTTTGGTCAGCTTGTCAAGCTGCGAGAGGTCCTGTACACCTTTTACCAGCCCATCAAATAAATTAGCAGCAACATCTATTTTAGCAGGTTCTTTTGCAGAAGTCTTCAACAAAAGTTGCCACATTTTATCAGGAGAAACAGTATCCAGTTCAGCTGCATTTTCGGCGATTGGCCCAAAGCCTGCCCTCCATAAAAGGTGTTGATTTTTTAACCGGTTTGATAAAGGCATTTGTAAAATATTTATTTGCTAGTGCGTTCAGTCAGGTATTGACTGCCATAAACAGCAAACGTTTAATGATGCTTTATTATTTGTATGCCTTAACTATTTTTAGGGCTATTTTGTTAACTTGCTGTAACAACTATTGATGATGAATGTAAAAGCCATTAAATATCTTTCGCCCATTACTGTTTACCTGCTGGCTTATGTGGCATTTACTTACACCGGGTGGTTAACATGGTTACCAATGATATATGCGTGGATATTGTTACCGCTGTTTGAATTATTTTTAAAACCGGATGGTAAAAACCTGGATGCCGCAGAAGAGGAAATGGCAAAAAAAGATAAACTGTACGATTACCTGTTGTATATTTTTGTACTGCTTCAATTTATTGCACTTATCTATTTTTTATTTAGTGTTAAATCAGCAACGCTAACATGGTGGGAACTTGCAGGAAGGATTTTTAGCATGGGCCTGCTGTGTGGTACGTTTGGCATAAACATTGGCCATGAACTGGGTCATCGGGTAAACAGTTTTGAACAATCATTGGCCAAAGCAGCTTTGCTAAGTTCTTTATACATGCATTTTTTTATTGAGCATAATAAGGGGCACCATAAAAATGTAGCCACACCGCAAGACCCTAGCAGTGCGCATTATAATGAGCCTGTGTATCTTTTTTACTTCCGTACTATTTTCTTTTCTTATATATCTGCATGGAAAATTGCCAATGCCGAAATAATAAAAAAAGGCTTGCCCATATTGCACTGGAAAAATGAAATGATGCAGGCACATATTATCCAGTTATTATTTGTTGCAACAATATTTTTTGTATTTGGCCTTAACGTTACCCTATATTATTTATGTGCTGTATTTATTGGTATTATTTTACTGGAAACTGTAAACTACATTGAGCATTATGGTTTATTTCGAAATCAAACAACCATGGGTAAATACGAAAGGGCAATGCCCTGGCACAGCTGGAACAGCAACCATATTTTGGGAAGAGTAATGTTATTTGAGCTTAGCCGCCATAGCGACCATCATTACATGGCAAGTAAAAAATACCAGGTGTTGCAACACCATCCGGATGCTCCGCAATTGCCAACCGGTTACCCCGGAAGTATGATACTTGCGTTGATACCACCAGTTTGGTTTTTTATAATGAACAAGCGAATTAAGCAATTACAAAAAACCAATAACCCAGTATCAATAAAAATACAGATGGATTAAAATTTTAACTTCCCTCATCCATTTTATTTTCGGGGAATCATCCAACGTAAACCAACCTGTAAAGGCACGCCACTTCCCAGGCTGCTATACAAATTATAACTATTACTACTGCCTTTATAAATGCCGCCCGCAGGGTTTTCTTCTTCTGTATTTCTTTGTTCGTATCCCAGCGTTAGAAGATTGTTTAATGCCACTTCTAAAAACAGGCATTTATTAAGTTGGTAAGAAATTCCCGGAATTAGAGTAGCGTTTATTGCATAGCCTGTTTCTTTTTTGTAATATGTTTGTGGCGTGGTGTAATTGCTGTAAATAGATGCAGCATTTAAAGACGCATTACCGAAAAGATAGAAAGATTTGCCGATTGGTAAATATTTACGAATAAAAATACCTGCCCCTATATGATTACTCTTTGTAGTATAGTTGCTGGGTTGTTGTGTATAATTTGAAAATGATAAAAGTAAATTACCGCCCACTACCATATTATCTTTTACAACCCAACCTATTGATGGATAAAAATTGAATTGATTATTTTTAGAAGTAGAGTTAGTGGGATTTTCAGAATTAGTTTTTGTTCCATAAATCGACAAATCGCCCCCAATAATAATAGCACCTTTGTTAATTTGTGCATGTAGCATTGAAGACAAGAATAAACAAATAGCAAGTAAATAAATTTTCATAAATAGTAAGTTTTAGGTTTAGGTAAAAAATATATATCCAATGAGTAATGAATAAATCCATTAGCTACATTATAAATGTTAAAGAATATTAAATTGAGGAAGCGCCAAAATAACTGTGTATCACTTTAGGTAATTCAATGCCAGAATCTGTTTGATTATTCTCAAGCAGGCAGGCGACTATTCTTGGCAATGCCAAAGAAGAGCCATTTAACGAATGTAATAATTGTGTTTTGCCATCCGCATTTTTATAGCGTATTTTCATCCGGTTGGTTTGAAAGCTTTCAAAATTAGTAACAGAGCTTACTTCCAGCCATTTTTGCTGTGCTGCGCTAAACACTTCAAAGTCGTAAGTAAGGGCCCCGGTAAAGCTCATATCGCCACCGCATAAACGCAGTATACGATATGGTAATTTCAGTGTCAGCAAAAGTACTTCTACATGCTGCACCATTTCTTCCAGCACTTCATAACTTTTATCAGGGTGGGCCAGTTGTATTATTTCTACTTTATCAAATTGGTGTACCCTGTTCAACCCCCTTACATCGCTTCCAAAGCTACCAGCCTCTCTTCTAAAACAGGGTGTATAAGCCGTCATCTTTACCGGAACATCTTTTTCTTTTACAATTTCGTCCCTGTAAATATTTGTTACCGGTACCTCGGCAGTTGGCAGCAAGTATAAATCATCTTCAACGGCATGATACATTTGCCCTTCTTTATCCGGTAAGCTTCCGGTGCCGAAAGCACTTGCTTCGTTTACTAAAAGAGGCGGCAAATATTCTGTATAACCGGCTGCAATATTGTAATCTAAAAAATATTGTATTAAAGCCCTTTGTAATTTTGCACCCTTGCCTTTATATAAGGGAAAGCCGCTGCCTGTTATTTTGGCACCCGTTTCAAAATCAACCAGGTCATATTTTTTTATTAAATCCCAATGTGGTACTGCATTTAGCGGTAATACTGGTTTTGTTCCACCTTCCCGTACCAGTTCATTTTCTTCAGGTGTGTTTCCTTTCGGTACAGATGTGTGGGGCAGGTTGGGCAATTTTACCATCTCGTTATACAAATGTTTTTCTGCAATAGCTAACTGATCGTGCAATTGCTGCATGGCAGATTTATGCTCAGTAACTTCTAATTTTTTTTGTTCCGCCGCTTCTTTTTGGCCTTTCCCCATCAACACCCCAATGGCTTTGTTTGCTGCATTCATGTCTGCCTGAAAAGTTTCACTTTCTACTTTTAGTATCCGAACCTGTTCATCCAGTTCTATTACTTTATCAACTAACGATACATCACCAAAATACTTTATACCTAACCGCTCTTTTACCAATGCTGCATTTTGACGAATAAAACTAATCTGTAACATTTTATATTAAATTTTGGCAAAGGTACTATTTTGATTTTTTTATATCCCAAACATAAAAGAGCAATTTAAATTCAATAACAACATTTATTAATTTACGACATGATAAAAGATGCAGAATTTCCAGTATTTCCAGGCATCTAATGAAAATTTACAATGGCATTATTACATTTATATTTGCCAAATGGAACATGCAAAAGAAGATTTACAGGTTCGCTGGTTAAAGCTTCGCATTAAATTAAAAGAAAAATTTGGCATTAAGCCAGATATGGACGGGGTATTATTTTTAATTGGCGTGCAGGAACTGGGTACAGCAAAACAGGTATATACCAAAGAGCAAAAACAAGACCTTATGCATATTGCCGTATGTACCCTGCTGTCGCAAAGCGGCTACTATATTATGGAAGGTTTGGATGAAGAAGGCTGGCCACATTTTAAACAATTAAAACCGTTGCCCGAATTTAATGTTTATGAGCAGGAAAATTTTTTGAAAGACCATGTTTTACTTTATTTTGAGCAGGTTTTTAAAAATGATAAATAAATCAATGCATAAAACTTTTATTGTTTCTCTTTTTTTTATGTTGATGCTGCCGGTTAGTTTTTCGCAAACCAAAACACAAAAAAAACCGGTAAAGAAAACAGCTGCTGTTTCTTCACAAAGTAAAAACCCAGTTAAGGATACTATTGTAACTGCGGATAAAAAATTAACAGATATAAGGATTAAAATCACCACTGACCTGGGTATTATAATTGTGAAGCTATCTGATAAAACACCCAAACACCGGGATAATTTTGTAAAACTGGTAAAGGAGCATTTTTATGATAGCCTGCTTTTTCACCGGGTAATTAATAGTTTTGTGATACAGGGTGGCGACCCTAAAAGTAAAAATGCAATGCCCGGTATATTATTAGGCAGTGGTGAGGTAGGGTATAAAATACCTGCAGAATTTGACACTACCTTATATCATAAAAAAGGAGCCCTTGCAGCTGCAAGAGATAACAATCCCGAAAAGGCCAGCAGTGGCTGCCAATTTTATATTGTTGAAGGAAAAAAGTATAACAACAGTGAATTGGACATTATAGAAACAAGAAATAATATTAAATTTTCTCCTGCTAAACGCATGACATATAAAATTAAAGGTGGTACACCTGCATTAGATATGAATTATACAGTGTTTGGTGAAGTAGAAACGGGTATGGAAGTAGTGGATGAAATTGCTGCAGCGCCAACAGATAGTAACAACAGGCCAGTCACTGATATTAAAATGAAAATGGAAGTGATGGATGAAGCAGTAAAATGATTTAATTTGCGTGAAGAAAGCTGAAAGCTGTTGGAAATTGATAGTCTGTAGCAAATACAAAATATCAGACCTGCCTACCGGAAAGGCAGGCATCAAAAATCAGGGATCAGGCATTTTTAAAATCAGAATTTTTTACATTTTAAATTATACAACATGAATGTTCCTTCAAATCTGCGGTACACAAAAGATCACGAATGGGTTTCTTTAGAAAATAATGTAGCCACCATTGGCATAACAGATTTTGCACAAGGCGAATTAGGAGATATTGTTTATGTTGATATTTCAACGAAAGGAAAAACCTTAGGCGCTGAAGAAATATTCGGCACAGTAGAAGCAGTTAAAACAGTAAGCGATCTTTTTTTACCCGTTGCAGGAACAATCACTGAAATAAATCCCATGCTGGAAGCCCAGCCCGAGCTGATTAACAGCGACCCTTATGGAACTGGATGGATGATTAAAATGACTGTTGATAATGTAAGTGCAGTAGAAGCCTTATTGAGTGCAGAAAATTATACAGCACTAGTTGGATAGTTTACTTTTAACCCGGTTTATTCCGATTCCTGAATTTTAATGATCGACAATTTTTTACCATAGTGCAATCAGTAAAAGAACTTTCTTTTAAAAAATTTATACCGGGTATAATTTGGTTTATTGTGGTTGTAATTCTTACCACAATGCCAGGTAAAGACATTCCCCAATCAGAACTTTTCTTTAAAAATTTTGATAAGGTTGTTCATGTCGGCATATTTGGTCTATTAGCCCTTTTATTTTGCTGGCCATTTTATAAAACAAGTGTCCCCAACCAAAAAAAGATCCGCTATTTTATAATTATTGCTTTATTAACAAGTGCATTTGGTTATAGTATTGAATTAATCCAGAAATATTGGGCAGAAGGAAGAGGGTATGATTTAATGGATTGGCTTGCCGATAGTGCCGGGGCTTTAGGTGCATTTATCTTTAGCAGAATAGTGTTCACCCGTAATTAAATTAATACCTGCACAATCTGCTTTCAGGGTAATTAACCGTATCATATATTATTTTTTAATAACAGCTATTAAGTTTTTACATATTAACAGATGCAATAGCTGGTTTGCCCGATGTTAAATTATTATCCAGATAAGAGAAATATTCCCTTTAATTGCTGCTTGCAACAGTTTTTAGTACATTTGCCTATATGATGAACGTAGACAACATGGAATACAATACTACCCGCAAGTATTTAACTATGCGGGAGTATGGCCGCCATATACAAAAAATGGTGGAATACCTGCTTGCTTTGGAAGACAGGGAGAAGCGTCAAAAAAATGCTTATGCCTTAATTGAACTGATGGGTTTTTTAAATCC
>JAYVZR010000507.1:0-7865 GCA_043783135.1 Ferruginibacter sp.
GCGGTTTCTGCTGCAATATCACTGCCGCTACCTACAGCAATACCTACATCTGCAATAGCCAAAGCTGGTGCATCATTTACCCCATCGCCTGTCATGGCAACAAACTCGCCTTTGCTTTGCAATTCTTTTATTTTTTCTAATTTTTGATGTGGTAATACCTCTGCAATAAAGCTATCCATGCCCAATGTTTCGCTTACGCTTTTTGCTACCTTATTGTTATCTCCTGTTAACAGCATTGATTTGATATTATTTTCTTTCAGGGTCTTAATTGCTTCGGCTGCTTCTGGTCGTATCTCGTCTGATAAAGCAATGTAACCTGCTAATTGATTATTGATAATTACAAATACCACCGTTTCCGTATCGTTTGCAGTAAAGCCTTCGGGAATTGCCAAATTATTTTCTTTTAAATATCCCGGACTAACTACCAATATTTTTTTGCCTTCTACTGTTGCTTCAACTCCTTTGCCTGTAATGGCATTAAAGTTTTCTGTTGATGGAATTGTAATTAATAAATCCTTAACTTTTTGCAGGATGCCTGTTGCAATGGGATGTTCAGATTTTTGTTCTAATGCAGATGCCAAACGGATGATTTCATTTTCGTTTAGTTCTTTTTGAAACGAAACAATTTTAGATACTTCAAACTTTCCCACTGTTAATGTGCCTGTTTTGTCAAAAACAATAGTGGTTATTTTTCTTGCATTTTCAAATGCAGTCCTGTTTTTAATGAGCAAACCATTTTTTGCAGATAATGCTGTTGATTTTGCTACTACCAATGGAACTGCTAAACCTAAAGCATGAGGACAACAAATAACAATTACCGTAACCATTCGTTCCATTGCAAAAGCTAATGATTGCCCTGTGAGATACCAATATAAAAAAGTAGCAATGCCTGAAACCAATGCAATAATGGTTAACCATTTTGCTGCTTTGTCTGCTAATAGCTGTGTGTTGGATTTTGATTTTTGTGCATCGTCCACCAACTTTATAACCTGCGATAAATAAGAATCCTTTGCAGCATGTGAAACCGTAATTTTTATTGACCCATTGCCATTGATAGCACCTGCAATAACCTTATCGCCTTTCACTTTTTGTACAGGTTTGCTTTCACCTGTTAACATACTTTCATTCAGGTAACTTTCCCCTTCCAAATTTATTCCGTCTGCCGCCACCTTTTCGCCTGGCTTTACCAAAATAATATCGTTCTCTTTTAATGTATCTGTCTTTACATCATGCACCATATTTGGCATTACCATGTGTGCATCTGCTGGCATTAACTGCACCAATAATTCTAATTCTTTTGAAGCACCCGCAACAGATTTCATTTCTACCCAATGCCCCAATAACATAATGAGAATAAGTGTTGCCAATTCCCAAAAAAAGTCCATGCCCTGCAAGCCAAATACTATTGCAACGCTGTAGATGTATGCAACGGTTATGGCAAAGCCAATTAAAAACATCATGCCGGGGTTCTTTGCTTTTACTTCATCAATCAATCCTTTTAAAAAAGGCAACCCACCATAAAAAAATACAAAGGTTGATAATACAAACAGGATATATTGCGAACCTGCGAACTGCCAATTAACTCCTATAAATTGTTGTATCATGGTTGATAACAACATAATTGGAATGGTAAGCACAAGCACTACATAAAATCGTTTTCTAAAATCAGCGATCATCATGGCATGATGGTTATGCCCTGCCATATCCATTGACGGGTTAGCACCGTGTTGCATATTACTCATATCATGCCCTGCGTGGCTTTCTTTATTTTGTTCGTGTTGATGTTCCATAATAAATATTTTATTTGCAACAATTTTTTTTACGAATGAAGATTGCTTTGAAAATTTTGATCAATTGTTTTAATTTTTGCATTACTTTTTTAATTGTTTACAGAAAGACTGTCGGCAGTTTTAAGCACCCAATTCATCAATAAATTTTTATCATCTTCTGAAAGCCTTGCACTTTTATGCATCAGCTTGTAAGATGTGATTGGCATTTCACCATCTTTAATTTGATTTGCAATTTCTTTCAGCTTACTCACTTTTTTTCGGGTTGTGTTGCTGCCAAAGCAGCTAAAGTTCAGTTTCTGTTTCCCTTTGCTTATATGCCTTGCCATTACCCATGCCACTGGTTGAATATTTGAATACCACGGATAGTTTGTGTTATTGCTATGGCAGTCGTAGCAGGCATTTTGCAGGGTGGACTGAACATTTGCAGGTACTGTATAATTTTTTGCAAAATCCGTTGGCAATACCTGCCCACTTTTGTTGTGGGCAGGTTGTATAAATTGAATCGCCAAAAAAACAGCTACAAACAATAACAGTATTTTCTTCTTAAGGCTCATACTATTGCTTTATTTCTTCTTTCATTGTGCCACATGTTGGCATTGCTTTACCCAAATAAGGATTTTTAATTTCTTTTGTTTCGCTAATCCAATATGCACCTTTGCCTTTGTTGTACATCGGGCAAAAATCTTTATACAAAGTTTGCCCGCCGTTACCAAAAGTTTTTATCAGGTCTGCCATGTCTTTGCTCAGCATATCAAAATGCTCCCGCTGGTGTGCAATGTTGCCCCCATTTGCACCGATGTGCTCTGCATGTTCTTTTGCATCATCTGCTATATCGGCAAATACTTTTTGCTGTTGTGGTGATAATGTTTTCGAATCAAAATTTATGAAAGCGGCCTGCAAAGTTTTTCCTGCGGTGGCTGCATCGTTTGTATTGTCTTTTGTAAAAGCATTTTTCATTTGCAAGTACGCACCGACAATATCTTTGTTTGAAACGGTTGTGTTTGCTGGAACTGTGTCAGCAGCTTGCTTTGCTACTGCTGTTGTTTCTGGAACTACAGTTTCATTTGCTGTGCCTGCATTATTGCTATTACTGCCGCAGGCAGTGAATGCGATTGTGATAAAGGCTGATAAGCCAAAGAATATCTTTTTCATTTTTTTGATTTGATTAATGTATAATAAATAGTTACGGGCATGGCAAAGCCACGCCTAAAAACTTATACATTAAATCATATCTGAAAACTCTGAATGGCTATACGTATGTCGGGGATGGGTGGATGGTGGCCTCGAAAAAAGTATTTGATGCCGGGGATTTGGAAGTTAGCGTATAAAGTATCAGTAATATAAAATGAAGAAATAAATGCTGTAAACAAAATAGGGTTGGCAAGTATGTTGGATTGCGGAACTGATTTATCAGCCTGAAATATTTTCAGGGCTTTATCATTACAGCAATCATCTTTTTTGTCATGATGGTGGTTAGTTGCTTCTTCATGGTGATCGTGCATTTTACCGTCTGCATGTTCGTGAACCGAAACTTCCGTTGCTTCTTCATCGTTATCGTGATGATGAGCATTGAAACCCATATCTACACCCATAGCACAAGCAAAACCAATAACCGTATTCATTGCGAATATTATTATCAGGAAAGCTGCCTTTAATTTTATGGATGTATTTCCTTTCACTGTTGCAAATTTACGGGAAATGATTTTATACAGTTTGTTAAGTTATTTTTACCCTCGCATTATTAATAACGTGGCAGTACTCATGGCAATCATTAAAGCATCTTCTATAATGGTAACTGTACTCATGGGCAGCTTAAAAACAGCACCCAAACAGGCACATTGTATTTTACGCTTATTAAGTACACTTTGCAAAACTCCAATAATACTAATGGTCATTACAATTACCGTAACAATATTTGTAAATAAAGGTTGAAAACTTGTAGCGTAAGCAATGCCTAATCCCAATTCAATAAAGGCATAAATGAAACCCCATGCTTTAATTTTTTTTGCTACAATATCGTACATGGCATAGCTCCCGGCAAAAACTTTCAGGTCAAGCATTTTAAAGAACGAAAATGTAAGAAAGAAACCTGCCATAAAAACTTTCATGGCTTGCATCCAATAAAAGGTATTTTGTTTTGTAGCGGCTATTATTGCAGTGGCAGTTATGTAACCAAAAATTAGCAAGATTGGTTTGAAAGTGGCGAACCAACTTTTTGCCTGCTCTGTGGTTTCGTTATGCTCCATTGCTGTAATGAAATATTTTTTGGCTAAAGCATTTTGAAGAGTGGAAAGGGAAATATGCTTGTCCATTGAGATAGTTGCAGTTTGAGTTTCTTTTGAAACTTCTACTTCAGTAACATTGGGCAACATGAGCAAACTGCTTTTTACTTTTGCTTCGCAACCGCCACAAGTCATGCCTGTAACTTTATAGGTATGTGTCATTTTTTTTGTTTGACACAAAGGTAGGTAGGGAGTTTGGGGTGTCTGTTGTGGAATTTTGTATAAGAGTTGTAAGATTTACAGTTCCTCAATGTTTTTTCGTTTGTATTCTTTCAGCGATTTAAAATAACTTGGTGTAAAGCCTGTAACCTTTTTGAATTGGTTGGATAAATATGCAACGCTGCTGTAGCCCAATTGATCGGCAATTTCGGATAGTGTCAATTCATCATATACTATCAATTCTTTTGCCCTTTCAATGCGTTGGGCAATAAAATATTTTTCAATGGTTGTGCCTTCTACTTCTGAAAAGAGGTTACTTAAATAATTGTAGTCTTGGTGTATTTGTGAGGTGATAAATGCAGAAAGGTTTGTTTTTATATTGTGGTTGGAATGGTGTACTAATTTTACAATTACATTTTTTATTTTTTCGATAGTTTGGCTTTTCTTGCCGTCAATGAGTTCAAAACCTAATGCTCTTAATGTTGTGTCAAGTTGCAGTAATTCTTCTTTTGATAGTTCTTCTTCAATTTCAACTTCGCCCAAATTGACAGATAGGTGTCGAAGCCCCATATTTTCCAATTGGGCTTTTATTACCATTTTACATCTGCTGCAAACCATATTTTTTATATAGAGTTTCATATTGTTTGTCCACCGTGTAGTGATTTGCAAATTTAAAGAAAGGTTAGCGTTATCTGTCCAATTGAAGACTATTTGCCTTGTGTTGACAAAATTGCATCTCTTTTGCAGGTTGGTTTTCTGTGCCGGGCCTGTGTGCCTGCAATTATGCGGTGGCTCACTAAGAGGCTCTGAATTTAAGGTCATCACTTGCAAGTGAACAGAATATCGTTTTAGGGTTACGTAAAAATTTTAAAATTACGGTAAGGTATTATTTTAGATTTACAATTTAGCTGCTGTTGCCATCAATCTACTGCCAGGGAATTTTGTATATCTGTCAAACTTATTAATTTTTTGCCATACATACTTTCATATTTTATTTTGGTTAAATATTTTAATTATGAAAACAAGTACCCGGCAACAAGTAACTTTATATTATATTAATTTTTTATGAAGAATATAATTACCATTACAAGCCTGTTTCTATGCCTCTTTCAAATACAGGCTCAAACAAAAAAACAAGCTGAAAAAAACCGGGTCACTTTACCCAACGGATGGAGCCTTACACCTGTAGGTAAAAGCCTGCCGCTTGGCGACCTTCCTTTAAATATTGCTATTTCCTATACAAAAAAATTGATTGCAGTTACCAATAATGGCCAGAGCACTCAGATCATTCAACTGATTGACCCTAAAAATGATATCATACTGGATAATGTGGTAATACCAAAAAGCTGGTATGGATTAAAGTTCAGCAAGGATGAAAAATATTTGTATGCAAGTGGTGGCAATGATAACTGGATATTGAAATATGCAATAGTAAATAATAAACTGGTATTAAAAGACAGTATAAGTCTTGGTGCAAAATGGCCTGTAAAAATTTCACCTGCCGGGCTGGATATTGATGATACAAAACAAACAATGTATGTGGTAACAAAAGAGAATAACAGTTTGTATGTAATGGATCTTACAAAAAGAAAAGTAAGGTCAACATTGCCATTGGGTGCAGAAGCATTTACCTGCATGTTATCACCGGATAAAAAAGAACTATACATTTCACTTTGGGGCGGCGACAAGATTCTTGTGTACAATACGGCTCAGCATAAAATGGTTGATTCTATTACTGTTGGCGACAACCCCAACGAAATATGTTTAAGTAAAAATGGTAATTATTTATTTGTTGCCAACGCCAATGATAACAGTGTTTCTGTTATTGATATCAAACAGAGGAAAGTACTTGAAACATTAAATGCAGCACTGTATCCCAATTCGGTTCCGGGCTCTACTACCAACAGCGTTGCATTAAATACCGATGAAAAAACATTGTATATCGCCAATGCAGATAATAATTGCCTGGCAGTATTTGATGTAAGTAAACCGGGCAGCAGCAAAAGCAAAGGGTTTATACCTGTAGGCTGGTACCCAACCGTGGTAAGGGTTATAGCCAATAAAATATTTGTTGCCAATGGAAAAGGTTTTACCTCCATGGCCAATCCTTATGGCCCCAACCCAATAGATGACCATGAAAAAATTTCCTACCATCAGGGTGATCCCCAACAAACGGTGCAATACATTGGAGGTTTATTTAAAGGAACGCTCAGCATTATAAATACCCCAACAGAAAAACAATTGAGCCATTACTCACAATTGGTTTTTCAAAATACACCTTATAATAAAAACGATGAACTGTTGTCAAAAGGAGAAGCGGGCAACCCTATTCCCATGAAAATTGGCGATGCTTCACCTATCAAACATGTGTTTTATATTATTAAAGAAAACAGGACCTACGACCAGGTATTGGGTGATATGCCTGAAGGTAACGGCGATACCAGCCTTTGTTTATTTGGAGAAAAAATTACGCCCAACCTGCATGCCATTGCAAGAGAATTTGTATTGCTGGATAATTTTTATGTAGATGCAGAAGTAAGTGCCGATGGCCATAACTGGAGCATGGGTGGCTATGCAAATGATTATCTTGAAAAAACATGGCCCACGGGTTACGGCGGCCGCGGAGGCAGCTACGATGCAGAGGGTAATCGTGGTATCGCCAATAACAAAGGTGGTTTTATCTGGGATCATTGCGCAAGGGCCGGCATAAGTTACAGGACTTATGGCGAGTTTGCGGATGACTACAAACCCAATATTCCTGTATTGAAAAATCATTTCTGCAATTACTATACCAGTTGGGATCAAACCGTTCGTGATACAACAAGGGTGGGACAATGGAAACGTGACTTTGATTCGCTGCTGGCAATAAACGCATTGCCGCAGTTGAGTACCTTACGCATCATCAACGATCATACAGAAGGGTTAAGCAAAGGAAGGCCAACACCTTTTGCACATTGTGCAGACAATGATTTGGCAGTCGGTATGTTTATAGATTATTTAAGCAAAAGCCCTGTGTGGAAAGAAAGTGTGGTGTTTGTACTGGAAGATGATGCACAGGATGGACCTGACCATGTAGATGCACACCGCAGCCCTGCCTATATTGCCGGAGGTTTTGTAAAAAGAAAATTTGTGGACCATACCATGTACTCAACAACTTCTATGTTGCGAACAATAGAATTAATATTGGGCATTACGCCTATGAGCCAGTATGATGCCGCTGCAACCCCTATGTGGCGCTGCTTTCAGCCAATTGCTGATTTAAATCCATTCAATGCGAAGCCTTTACAATGGGATATCAACGAAAAAAATACCGTACAAAATGCCTGGCAGCGTAAAAGCGAAACTTTTGATTTTACAAAAGAAGACCGTATACCCGATCGTGAGTTTACAGAAGTAATATGGAAAGCAGTAAAGGGCGAAAATGCCATTATTCCTGCACCAAAACGGGCAGCTTTTGTAAAGCTCGTTGACAAAAAAGAGGAGGACGATTGATAAAACGCACAAGTTAACAACTAAAAGTCCAATAGGAATCCGTCAGCAGGGCAAACGCATTAAAACTTAGTGAGCATTAGTTAGGATAGCGGTTAGGTATTCATTGTTCCAGCCAGCTTTCTTTCTTTTTGATTTGACACTT
>JAYVZR010000508.1:0-2881 GCA_043783135.1 Ferruginibacter sp.
CCCGATGCCGAAAAATGTTATGCCTTTGGAGAATTTCATCACCTGGTATTAAAAAATAACCAGACCCAAGAGGAAGATATAATGAAATATTTGTTGAACCTGCTCCATCATGACATTGAATTGCATGTTACGCAACCAAATATTGAAGACTGTTTTATTGAGCTGATGGGTGCTAATTAAAATTACTATACAATGCAGGATAACGTAATAACAGCGAATAAATTAACCAAAAGATTTGGTGATTTTATTGCCACTAATGAAATTTCTTTTGAAGTAAAGAAGGGTGAAATATTTGGATTTTTGGGAGCAAACGGAGCAGGAAAAACCACCGCCATACGTATGTTTTGTGGTATATTAACACCGAGCTCGGGAGCCGCTACTGTTGCCGGATTTGATGTTTTTAAACAAACAGAAAAAATAAAACAAAATATCGGCTATATGAGCCAGAAGTTTTCACTGTACGAAGATCTGACAGTAAAAGAAAACATACGTTTTTATGCAGGCATTTATGGAATGAGCCGGCAATTGATAAAAGAAAAAACGGAAACATTGCTAAAACAATTGAACCTTTTGTCAGAAGCGAATTCATTGGTAACATCATTACCACTCGGCTGGAAGCAAAAACTGGCATTTTCTGTAGCTGTTTTTCACGAACCAAAAGTTGTTTTTTTAGATGAACCAACCGGAGGTGTTGACCCTATTACACGCCGTGATTTTTGGAGCCTTATTTACCAGGCAGCTGAAAGTGGGATTACTATTTTTGTTACTACGCATTATATGGACGAAGCTGAGTATTGCAATAGGGTATCAATTATGGTTGATGGAAAAATTGAAGCTCTTGATACACCACGCAATTTAAAAAAAATATTTGGGGCAAAATCTATGGATGAAGTGTTTTTACAACTGGCAAGAGGAGCAAAAAGAACCGGGTAGGTGATTAGGCTCATCGGATTATGGTGAATACAAAACCAGCTATTATAAAAGAATAAAATGAAACAATTTATCATATTTGTACAAAAAGAATTCTATCATATTTTTCGTGACAGGAAATCATTATTGATTATTATTCTTATGCCCATTGTGCAAATAATTTTATTTGGATTTGCGCTTAGTAATGAAATAAAAGATTCCAATATCGCCATATTAGACAATTCTAAAGATATTGCCACTGCTGAAATCATCAACCGCCTAAATGCCAGCAGATATTTTAGTGTTGCAAAAAATATACATACACAGGCAGAAATTGAAACCGCATTTAAAAATGGCAAAATTAGATTAGCCGTTGTTTTTCAACCCGGCTTCCAGCAAGCATTGCTGCATATCCACCAGGCAAAACTGCAATTGATAGCGGATGCTGCGGATCCAAATGCAGCTGCAGTTGCTACCAATTATGCCATCAGTATTATCAATGATTATCAAATTGATTTAAATGGTGGAGCTACTGCTCCCTACATGATCACACCCCAGCTAAGAATGCTATACAATCCACAGTTAAAAGGTGCTTACAATTTTGTGCCGGGTGTAATGGCAATGATACTGATAATTATTTCGGCTATGATGACCTCTGTATCCATTGTTCGTGAAAAAGAAATAAATACTATGGAAGTACTGCTGGTATCACCTTTAAGGCCTTCGTTATTTATAATCAGCAAGGCTATCCCATACATGTTTTTATCATTGATAAATGTTACTACCATTTTAATTGTAAGTGTCACATTACTGCAGGTACCCATCAATGGAAATGTGCTTTTGCTTATGGGCGAAGCCTTGCTGTTTATTACCACTGCTGTTTCACTGGGGCTTATGATCTCAAATTTAACCAGCTCGCAACAAACTGCACAAATGATTTCTTTACTGGGGTTAATGTTACCAACGCTCTTACTTGGTGGCTTTATGTTTCCGATTGAAAGCATGCCATTGCCTTTGCGCCTTATATCGAACCTGGTGCCATCTAAATGGTTTTTTATTATTGTAAAAAATATAATGATAAAAGGTGTCGGATTTAAAATAGTATGGAAAGAAACGCTCATACTTTTTGGCATGACATTGTTTTTCTTAACTGTGAGTTTAAAAAAATTTAAAACCCGGCTTGTATGACTTATGGTATTCAAAATGTAAATAGGCAAATTACAGGTGATTAAAAAACAATAAAAAAATATGAAACAATTATCTTTTTTATTGGAAAAAGAATTCAGGCAGGTATTTCGTAATCCTGCTATTCTTCGCCTGGTTTTAATAATGCCCATTATCCAGTTACTCATTTTTCCATTTGCCGCCAACTACGAAGTAAAAAATGTTTTGCTCAGCGTAGTTGATCATGACCATTCTTCTTACTCACAAAAATTTATTTCAAAAATAACTTCATCGGGTTATTTCATTTTAACGGATTATTCGCCAACCTATAATAAAGCAATGGATGCCATTGAAGCGGACCGGGCCGATTTGATTATTGAAATTCCCCGTGGCTTTGAAAAAGATCTTGTAAAGCAAAATAAAGCTAGCCTGCTGCTTGCCGTAAATGCTGTAAATGGTGTCAAAGCAAGTTTAGGAGGAAGTTATGCAGCCAGCATTATTCGCGACTTTAACCAACAGGTAAGATTGAACTGGATGACATTTCCGGCATTTAAAGCGATGCCTGCTATTGAAATTACTTCTTCCAACTGGTACAATCCAACATTAAATTATAAAAAATTTATGGTGCCCGGTATATTGGTAACCTTGCTAACAATGATTGCCACTTTTCTTGCATCACTAAATATTGTTAATGAAAAAGAAATGGGCACCATCGAACAGATCAATGTTTCCCCCATCAGTAAAACAATATTTATTTTAGGTAAGCTGATACCTTTCTGGGTGATGGGTTTGGTTACACTTACCATTG
>JAYVZR010000509.1:0-7788 GCA_043783135.1 Ferruginibacter sp.
TCTTAGTAACCTTGATGAAGAAGCAAAAATTCTGGATGAAAATTTTCAACAGCAGATGGTTGATAACATTGTGCTGGGGGTTAAAGATTTTTTAAAAGGCTGCAAAAAAGAGGGTAATTGAATCGGTAAAATTATTTTACCTTATTAAATAATTATTTAAATAACCATCAAAACCTTTCAGGGATTTGTCTTCGTAAATTATTTTAAACTGGCTGAATTGAAAGTATTGGAATTTTTGAGGGTCCTGCAATAATTGCTCGTAATTTTTCTGAAAATAATCTTCTGTATTTTCTCCGGCAGGTACCGGGTCGGGTAATATTTTAAGTATGCTGTTTACATAACTGTAACATTTTTCCAATTGCTTGCTGTAAGCCGATCCACGCCAAAAAAGGATTGCCAGTGTGTTGGCAAAATAGTCTGCTTTGTATTTATTCGTCATGCCTTTTTCTTTGGTAAATTGTACTGTATGCCCCAATTCCCGGGCAATAAAATAGCCATTGAAAAATGCACCGAAAATTTTTTTCCCTTCTGCTTCATCGCCATTGGCCAGTTTGTAAAAAAAGGATTGCAGGGTGGGCGAAAGCTGTGACCAGAGCGGTAAATTAATGGTGTTGTTCTCTGCCCGGTAAAAAACAAGTTTGATGTTTGTGTTTAAAACCGCCCTTGGTGTTTGAATATAAGAAGGATCAGGTTGCTTCAATTTCATAAAAAAGGAACTGGTTATTTCATTAGCGGCTAAAACAAGTTTTGCAGAATCAGCATAGGTATTAAATAATTTTTGCTGGGCAGATACACTGATGGCAACAGGCAGCAATAAGAACAGCAATATTTTTTTCATATAAATAAAATCGAATATAAAATATGGAGCAATAAAGTACTAAAAGTAATATAACTAATTGTGTTACTAATAAGCAGGTTGTTAAATTAGTAAAATACTGTTGCTCGGTATATGTAATAATTGGCACTATCAGGCGTTTAATTTCAATAATGTTTATTTTAAGAAATACAGATTGTTAAAATACTTCTTAAGATAGCCAATAACAAGGAAGCCGGATGTTTTGTTTTATATTTTAAGCATCAATCAGTAACTTTACAACTTTAATAAAGCCATTATGAGTGAAACAGCAATTGCGCCGCCAGCGCATACCCTAACCGCAAAAGATTTTGTAACCGATCAGGAAGTACGATGGTGCCCGGGTTGTGGCGATTATTCTATTTTAGCACAGGTACAAAAAATAATGCCAACGCTGGGTATCCCAAAAGAGAATATTGTAATGATTAGTGGTATTGGCTGTAGCAGCCGTTTTCCCTATTACATGAATACCTATGGCATGCACAGTATCCATGGAAGGGCAACAGCAGTAGCGAGTGGGTTAAAAGCGGCCCGCCCTGAATTAAGTGTATGGATAGTAACCGGCGATGGTGATGGATTAAGTATTGGTGGCAATCATACCATTCATTTATTAAGAAGAAATTTTGACGTAAATGTCTTATTGTTCAATAACCAGATTTACGGTTTAACAAAGGGTCAGTATTCTCCTACATCTGAAGAAAATAAAGTTACCAAGTCTACTCCCTTTGGCAGTATAGATCATCCATTTAATCCATTGGCATTGGCCATGGGTGCTGATGCAAGTTTTATTGCCAGAACAATGGACAGGGACCCCAAACATTTGCAGGCAATGTTATTACGTTCCCAGGCACATAAAGGATCTTCTTTTTTAGAAATTTATCAAAACTGTAATATTTTTAATGATGGTGCTTTTGAAGTTTTTACAGAAAAAAGCAGCAAGCCAGAAGAGGTATTGTTTTTAGAACAGGGCAAACCACTGGTGTTTGGTGCCACACAAAACAAAGGCATTAAACTCGATGGGTTTAAACCTGTAATTGTAGAAGTTGGAGAAGGAAAAGCAAGCTTAGATGAACTTTGGATACATGATGAAAGAGATTTTTATAAAGCGCAGATACTGATCCGTATGTTTGATGACCCTAAATTGGCGGGGCATTTACCAAGGCCATTTGGTGTATTTTACGAAACTGAAAGACAATGTTACGAGGAAGGAATGGCCATGCAAATTGAAGAAATTATTGCCAAAAGAGGTAAAGGAGATTTGGATAAATTATTAAAAGGAAATGAAACCTGGACAATTACATAATCGACAGTGTGCTTAAATTATAAAATACCCGCTGGTACTAGTGGGTATTTTTATTTTAAAGAATCTTTTTATTTTTTGGACCGGGGTTTTATACCAAACCTTTTTCCAGTAAATACTCGGCTATTTGTACAGCATTGGTGGCGGCGCCTTTGCGTAAATTATCACTTACTATCCAGCAGTTTAAAGTGTTTGGCTGTGTTTCATCCCTTCTTATCCTTCCCACAAAAGTTTCATCTTTTTCATGGGCAGTTAGCGGCATTGGGTATACGAAGTTGGCAATATCATCCTGCACTATTACCCCGGGGGCTTTGCTTAACAAATCCCTTAGTTCGGCAAGGTCAAAATCATTTTCAAACTCAATGTTTACACTTTCGCTGTGGCCACCCATTACAGGTATGCGTACTGTTGTTGCGGTTACCTTAATGCCTGCATCGCCAATTATTTTGACCGTTTCGTTGGTCATTTTCATTTCTTCCTTGGTATAGCCGTTTTCCAAAAAAGTATCGATTTGCGGAATGGCATTCAGGTCAATTGGGTATTTATAGGCCATCTCACCTTCCACACCTTTTCTTTCGTTCATCAATTGTTCAACTGCTTTAACGCCGGTGCCAGTAACACTTTGGTAGGTGGACACCACCACTCTTTTGATCTTATATTTATCGTGCAATGGTTTTAAAACCACCACCATTTGTATGGTAGAACAGTTTGGGTTAGCAATAATTTTATCTTCAGCAGTTAATACATCAGCATTTACTTCAGGCACTACTAATTTTTTTGTTGGGTCCATCCGCCAGGCGCTTGAATTGTCAATTACAGTAATGCCGGCAGCTGCAAACTGCGGGGCCAGTGTTAAAGAAGTTCCGCCACCGGCAGAAAAAATGGCAATGGCCGGTTTGGCGGCTATGGCGGTTTCAAAATCCACTACCTTATATTTTTTTCCTTTAAATTCTACTTCCTTGCCAATTGATTTTTCAGAAGCAACAGGAATTAATTCCGTTACAGGAAAATTTCTTTCGGCCAATACCTGTAACATTTTAGTACCTACCAAACCGGTAGCGCCAACAACAGCGACTTTCATTTTTTTTAGTTTTATTTTTTGATTAAGATTTTACTTTTTTAACCTGCCTGTTTATTTTCTTTACCAGCCAACAAAATAAAACCTCCCGTTTTTGGCGGAAGGCTGGGCATATTGTAAAACAAAATACTTATTCACCTTCCTTTCACGGAATGTTTCTTAATTGTTTTTATATGTTTAATTGTCACCATTTAAAACAAAAATAGCTACATTTTGATAATCAGCCAAACAATGAGCTAAAATAAATTAGTTTAAACCAATTTATAATTAATGATAATTAAGAGTATGTAACCTTATCCTCATAAAAAATTCTTACATTACAAATGCTGTTAATTATTATTTGTTGCAGTGTTTTTGTAATTACCAATAAAATATACCTGTTGCATTGTTCCCTTTAAACTCCGGCAAATGCCTATCACTAAAAAATTACTTTTTTATTTGCCGGTAATATTATTTACCAACTTAGCAATAGCTCAGCAATATGATGTAGTGATAGATGAAATAATGATTGACCCATCACCTGCAATAGCTTTACCCAATAATGAATGGCTGGAACTAAAAAATATTTCTGGCGTAGCTATTAACCTAAAGGGATGGAAAATAAATGATCTTACAGGTGCAAGCGGCGCAATGCCCGATTTTATTTTGCTGCCTGATAGTTTTGTAATTGTATGCGCAACAAGTTTCAATCAAGTTATGACGCCTTTTGGAACAACTATAAATATAAGTGGTTTTCCCTCTCTTAATAACGACGGCGATCAATTATCATTGATTTCTTCAGAAGGAAAAATAATTCATACTGTTACTTATTCATCAGCCTGGTATCAAAATGAATTAAAAAAAGACGGAGGCTGGTCGCTTGAAATGACTGATACCAAAAATCCTTGTTCCGGCAGCAGTAACTGGAAAGCTAGCACTGATACAAGAGGCGGCTCGCCGGGTAAAAAGAATGCAACAGATGCAGTAAATAAAGATGAGTTTGCTCCTAAACTTTTAAGGGCATATGCAACAGACAATACAAATATTGTATTGGTTTTTGATGAACCCCTGGATAGCCTGAAAGCTTCTGCTGTAAATAATTACAATATCAGTGATGGTATTGGTACACCAATAACAGCGGCTTGCATTTCGCCTGTATTTAATAAAGTGAGTATACAATCAGCCAGCCCCTTGCAGGCCTCAAAAATATATACCGTTACCGTTGGCGGTATTTCTGATTGTGCCGGTAATACAAGCGTAAATAAAAATACCGTAAGAGTTGGACTAACTGTTACCGCAGATAGCCTTGATATCGTTATCAATGAAATTTTATTTAATCCAGCACCAGCCGGAAGTGACTATGTAGAAATTTATAACAGGAGCAATAAAATAATCGACCTTCAGCAAAGCTATATTGCAACCCGGGCAACCAATGGAACCATCAGCAGTATTACCCAAATAAGTGCAGAAAAGTATTTATTTTTTCCGCAGGATTTTATGATACTTACAAAAGATATATCTTTTGTAAAAGCTACCTACATCACTCTAAATCCGGATGCTTTTATAAGCACTCATTTACCTTCTTTTAATGATGATAAAGGCAGCGTGGTTATTTTAAATGAACAGCAAAATATAGTAGATGAGGTAACGTATAGTGATAAATGGCACTTTTCATTAATAGATAATAAAGAAGGTGTGGCGCTGGAAAGAATCAATTATAACGGCCCGAGCCAATCTGCCGGCAACTGGCATTCAGCCGCGACCAGCGCAGGATATGGTACACCAACCTACAAAAATTCTCAGTACCATGTTAACGAAGAAGTACAAGGCGATTTAAAAATATCACCGGAAATAATATCACCGGATAACAATGGCCAGGATGATTTTTGCACTATTGATTATAATTTTTCAGAACCGGGTTATGTTGCAAATATTACTATTTTTGATGTTTCGGGCAAACGGGTGCGCTACCTGCAGCGCAATGCCCTTTGTGGAACAAAAGGCAATTTCAGGTGGGACGGGCTTGGAGAAAAAAATCAACCCCTGGCAATAGGTGTTTATATAATTTTTGCCGAAGTTTTTACCCTGAAAGGAAAAACAAAACAATTTAAATTACCTGTTGTATTGGCAAGAAGGAATTGACGGGGATGAATAATCAATAATTATATAACATTTATTCAGTAAAAATAAGGCTCATGCAAACTAAACATTTATTTCCCATAGTTATTGCAACACTGGTAGCTTTATCATGTAACAATAAAAATTCAGCAAAAAAAATGGATTATAAATGGCCCGAAAATATCACAGCACCTGTATGCGAAATTAAACCGACAACATTAACTGCACATGGCGATGCAAGGATTGATAATTATTACTGGCTGAATGATTATTTTAAAAAAGGCGCCGACAGTACCAAGGTAGTTGACTATTTAAAAGCAGAGAACGCTTACTACGATACTATGATGTCGGGCACAAAATTATTGCAGGAAAAACTGTATACCGAAATGAAAGCCCGGATAAAAGAAAAAGACGAAACCGTGCCTTATTTCAAACATGGATATTTTTATTACAGCAGGCTGGTAGATGGCAAAGACTATTTTATTTTTTGCAGAAAAAAAGGAAGCCTTACTGCTGCTGAAGAAGTATTGCTTGATGTAAATGCAATGGCAGAAGGGCACAATTATTTTTCGGCCACGGGTTTTGCGGTTAGTATGGATAATAAATTATTGGCCTATGGTGTAGATATGTTGTCAAGAAGAGAGTATACCATCTATATAAAAAACCTTGAAACCGGCGAAATTTACAAAGACGCTATTACCAATACAGAGGCGGACCCCGTTTGGGCCAACGACAACAAAACAATTTTTTATACTGCCAAAAACCCTGTTACATTATTATCCGAAAAAATAAAAAAACATGTATTGGGTACGGAAGCTGCAGTGGACAAATTAGTGTATGAAGAAAAAGACCCCAGCAATTATATCGGCCTAAGCAAAACAAAATCGGATAAATATATTTTGATAACCTCACAGGCAACCTTATCATCCGAAATAAAATGGATTGATGCTGCTAAGCCTGACGATGCATTTGCTGTTTTTCAGCCACGCATAAAAGAAGTATTGTATGGTTTGGACCATGCGAATGATAAGTTCTATATCCGCACCAACCTGCATGCAAAAAATTTTAAAATAGTTACCTGTTCAGAAGATAAAAAAGATACCGCCAACTGGAAAGACCTGGTGCCGCATAGTGACAGTATTCTGGTACAGGGCTTCGGATTATTTAAGAATTTTATAACCATATCCGAAAGGGTAAATGGATTATCGCAAATGCATATCATCAATCTGCAAAGCAATGCCGGCCATTACTTTGTATTTGATGAACCAGCCTACACTGCCAGTATTGGCACCAATGCCGAATACGATACAGATACACTTCGGTTTAATTATACCTCATTGACCAATCCCAATTCTGTGTATGACTATAACATGGTGACAAGGGAAAATAAGCTGATGAAACAACAGGAAGTGTTGGGTGATTTTAAAGTAAGTGATTACACTACAGAACGAGGGTTTGCTGTTGCTAAAGACGGCGCAAAAATTCCCATTTCAATAGTATATAAAAAGGGCTTTATTAAAGATGCCAGTGCGCCTTTATTACTGGATGGATATGGCAGTTACGGCATCAGCAATGATGTTTATTTTGACAGTAAGCGCCTGAGTTTATTAAACCGTGGTTTCGCCTTTGCTATTGCGCATATACGTGGCGGTGAGGAGATGGGCAGGTATTGGTACGAGGATGGAAAGATGATGAAAAAGAAAAACACTTTTACCGATTTTATAGATTGTGCCCAATGGCTGCTGGACAACAAATATACCAGCAGCAAACACCTGTACATCAATGGCGGCAGCGCCGGAGGGCTTTTAATGGGGGCCGTTGTAAACATGCGCCCCGATTTATGGAACGGGATAATTGCAGCAGTGCCTTTTGTAGACGTGGTTACTACTATGAGCGACCCAACTATTCCCCTTACTACCAACGAATATGATCAGTGGGGAAACCCGGCTGACAAGGAAAGTTATGACTACATGAAATCCTACTCGCCTTACGATAATGTAGAAAAGAAAGCCTACCCAAATATGCTGGTAACCACCGGGCTGCACGACAGCCAGGTACAATATTTTGAACCCGCCAAATGGGTTGCTAAATTAAGGGCGATGAAAACAGATAACAATAAACTATTTCTGTACACAAATATGGATGCCGGTCATGGAGGAGCTTCCGGAAGATTTAAACCACTTAAAGATAAAGCAAGGGAATATGCTTTTTTACTTGCACTGGAAGGGATTATGGAATAAATCAAAAAAAACTTTACAAAGGTTATTTCTCCTGACTAATTAAAATTGATAGGATGATAAAGATTAACCGCATACTCTTTACGGCCTCATAAAAAAAGCGCCTGCCTGCCGGTAGGCAGGTTAAGAAAATTTGAATGATTGTCAGCCAGTCCCGATTTTTATCGGGATTAAGAAATGAAATTAATGTTACAAATGTTTGGCTTTGCTATTAGCCCGTAAG
>JAYVZR010000510.1:0-7764 GCA_043783135.1 Ferruginibacter sp.
TTGCGTAAAGACAGGCAATCATTTTTTGGTAATGATATACTGCACTCTTTAATTTTTGTTGCACTTACCATTGGCTTGATAGGGCTATTTGTTTACAAAAAAATAAATGCTGTTATTTTAATGGTAGGCTTACCCCTGTTGACATTGTTTGATCTTATTCCATTTGACATGCACTACATCAACGAAAAAAGTTTTGACAATGCAGAAAAATATCACGCAACTGAATTCCAGGAAAGCAATGCAGATACTTTTATCCTTAAAGATGTTGATCCAAATTACCGTGTATTCAATTTAAGTGGTGGCGGCGACCCGTTTCAGGATGCAAAAACATCTTATTATCATAAATCAATTGGCGGCTATCATCCGGCTAAACTGGGCATTTATGACGATCTTATTACTTATCAATTAAGCGGCCAGCCTAATTTTTCGGTACTGAATATGCTGAACGTAAAATATATTATACAACAAAATCAGAAAGGTGATAATACAACAGCTTACCCAAATATGCAGGCATTAGGTAACTGCTGGTTTGTAAAAGGCGTAAAATTTGTGAATGGCGCTACAGAAGAAATGAAGGCATTGGATAATTTTAATCCGAGAGACACTGCCATCATAGACAATAGTTATAAAAATATCGTTACCGGTTTTACTGCTGCAGACAGCCTGGCCAATATAAAACAAACCGCTTTTGATAACATGGACATTAAATATGAAAGCAATAGCAATGCGGCTAACGTAGCGGTATTTAGTGAAATATTTTATAAAGACTGGAATGCATATATCGATGGTAAAGTAACACCTATTGCAAAAGCAAATTATGTTTTAAGAGCATTGGTTATTCCAGCAGGAAAACATACCATTGAATTTAAATTTGAACCCTCAGTGTACAAATTAAGCTACAACATTTCAATGTTTGCAACATGGCTGCTCGTTGTTTTACTGATTGCTTATGCTGTGTATGTTTTTAAACAAAGCGGTAAGCAAACTGCGCAATAATGACAGCAATGCAACCGGAAATTATTTTTTTAAAAGGCAAGGATCAATTAGCCGTACAAATAAATAAAAAGGCTGTTGAACTATTTTTGGCTTTGCAAAATTTTGATGCTGCGTCGCTGGATATGGAAGATAGTTTTAAAGATTATTTCATTAACCATCATTTGGGTAAACGGTTATTTTTTTCTATTCAAAACAGCGCACATATTATTTACCAGTCTGTAAAAAAAGCGGGTAAATCAATTGAACACATTACAATGGTGGATTATGGTGCAGGGCTTGGTACACTATATATGTTAGCTGGTATGTTACCATTTAAACTGGTTGTGTATAATGACTATTTGCCCGATTGGAAAAACACTGCTGAATTAATTTGTAAGGCCATGCAGATTAATATTGATGGATATGTGACCGGTGATATTGATGAAGTATTAAACTATGCAAAAGCCAATGCATTTACATACGACATCATCGCTTCAAGAAATGTGATTGAGCATATTTACAGCCTTCCATTTTTTTATGAGGAGATTTTCAGGCACAATCCAAATGCGGTGATTTTTTCAACTACTTCTGCAAACTATCATAACCCGGCAATGTATTTAAAACATTATTTACTGCATAAAAAAATTGAAAGGGAACAATATTTACCGCACAGAAAAAGAGCAATTCAAAATATATGGCCCGGTATTTCAGCAGAACAATTGAATGAATTGGGTGCACTAACAAGGGGGAAAGCAAAGGAAGATTTTATTGATGCTGTTGACAATTATAAAAACGCCAGGCCAATTGTTCCCGTGCAGTTTTTAAGAACCAATACCTGCATAAGTATAACAGGTTATTGGTGCGAACACCTTTTATCAAAACAAGAATATAAAAGCATGATAACAACTGCTGGTTACAAAATGGATTACACAGCTGGTTACTGGGACACCAATTATAAATCTGGTATAATGAATTTACTCGCAAAATTTTTAAACAAAGTAATAAGCCTGTCAGGTAAAAAAGGATATTTTTTTTCGCCTTTTGTAAATGTGATAGCTTTTAATTAATAATTGACTATTGACCATTGACCATTGACTATTGACTATTGACTATTGACTATTGACCATTGACAACCAAACCGCATGGATGTATCAATCATCATAATAAATTATAAATCTGCTAAACTGGTACTGGATTGCGTGCAAAGTATTTACCAGCAAACCCGGTTATATAGTTTTGAAATAATTATTGTTGATAATGATTCAGAAGATGATTGCGAAGAGAAAGTTTTGACTGCGTACCCAAATACACGCTGGCTGCAAACCGGCTACAATGCAGGTTTTTCAAGGGCCAACAATGCGGGCATGCGCATTGCTAATGGTGATTATGTTTTAATATTAAATGCAGATACCATTATCACAGATGGAGCCATTGATAAAAGTGTTGCTTTATTAAAACAGCAAGCTGATGGAGTTGGCTGTGGTGTGCAGTTATTAAATACAGATGGCAGTAACCAGATTTCCGGGGCGCATTTTATTAAAGGTGGCTTAAATACTTTATTGCCCCTACCCTATTTAGGCAAACTAGTACGTTATTTAGGTTACCGTTTTAAATCTACCGTGCCAAGTGTTCAGACTATTACAGATAAAATTGAGGTAGACTGGATTGTGGGGGCCTACATGCTGATACAAAAAGAAACACTCCAAAAAAGTGGTTTGATGGATGAAGATTTTTTTATGTACGCAGAAGAAATTGAATGGTGCAGCCGTTTGCGAAAGCAGGGGAAATTATACCTTTTTGCAGAGCCAAAAGTTATTCATATTGGTGGTGGAACCAGTAACGATTACTACACCACATCAGAAAATGAAAACAGCAAAAATCTCTGGAATAAAAAAGGCAGGCAAATAATTATATCCAATATGCTGCGTATCCGAAAGCAGTTTGGCATTGCCTGGTTTCTCATCATTACGGCTGCTTATATTTTTGAAATACCTGTTTTCTTTTTTTGTCTCCTTATCAATAAAATCTTTACCGGTGGCAAAGCAATGTACAGCTGGAAAAACTGGATTGATTATTCAAAAAACATGGGTGTATTATTACGTTACTTTTTTACAATACTTTTAAACAAACCTCATTTTTATAAAGTAGCCTGATATCATGCAACTATCTATCATCATCATCAATTACAATACTTTTACACTTACCTGCAATTGTATACAATCTATTTATGATAAACTGGTTGATGTAGATTTTGAAATAGTGTTGGTTGACAATGCATCTGTAGAATGCGATGCTCATCTTTTTAAAGCAAAATTTCCCGGTATTAATTTAATTATAAGTCCCATAAACAGTGGCTTTACCGGTGGAAACAACCTGGGCGTTGATAATGCAAAAGGGGATTATTTATTATTGCTTAACAGCGATACAGAACTGATTAATAATGCTCCAAAAATTTGCCTTGATTATTTATTGCAACACAAAGAAGTGGGCATGGCTACATGCCAGCTGACTTATCCTGACGGAAAAATTCAATACAATTGCCGCCGCTTTAGAACCATCAGCTGGGAGCTGCTGGAAGTATTTCCTTTGTATAAATTTTTACCCAAACAAAAAAGAGAGGCACTGATGCTTCATCATTATTTTGACCACAAGGGTTTTGCCGAATGTGATTGGGTTTGGGGGGCTTTTATGTTATTTTCAAAAACTATTATTCAGCAACTGCCAACAAAAAAACTCTCCGACGATTTTTTTATGTATTGCGAAGACACACTCTGGTGCTGGGATTTTAAACAACTCGGTTATAAGATACATTTTCTGCCGCAGGCAAAAGTTATGCATATACATAAAGGCAGCGTTAGCAAAGATAAATGGATTCAAATCCGAACCACCTCAATCCGAAACCATGCACAGTTTATGAAAAAATTTTACCCGGATCTTCGCTGGTATATTTTTGCTGCCATCTACTATACCAAACAATACGGGGCGCTTTGGTTGGGGAAGATTTTTAAGTGAATAAATTTTCAGCAGATATTTTTAAAAGTATTAAATAGTTTTACCTAAAACTTATCTAGTAATTATTTTGAGATTGGCCTGGAGTAAATATTTTTAAACAAAAGAAATAATTGTCTGAATATTTTATTATCGTCAATAATTTCTGCTAATCGTATTGATTTTACCTGTTCAGGTTTATATTGATTTTGTATCCCGAGTTTAAGTGCCAGTTTTTTAGTAAAGTCAATAAAATCTCTCACACTCAGGCTTTCTCTTTTCTGGATAGGAGTCCTTAACAACCGATGTGAAAACCCTTTACAATAAAACAGCAAAAACTCTAAACCATATTGATCAACTATATTTTTAACCTGTGTATTTTGTTGTTTTAAAGAGCTCAAAAAATCTACAAATATTTCTAACGCTTCATGTAATTTTTTATCCGGTGATTTTCCTGTTGTACTTTGATGTACCCTGAAAGCAAAGCAATTTTCCGGCGCTATAACTTCATAACTTATAAAAGTAAGATTTAACCAGAGTTCAAAATCAGCAAATAAAAGGTTAGGATACCTTACCGGAATTCCATTTAATGCATCATAGTCTTTTGAATGCATTACATATCCTGTACCCATTAAGTCTATAGTTCCTGTTAAAAAAAGAGAAAGGAAATTATATCCTGTAATTATTCTTTTCATAGGTTTACAAGTACGGATTGTACTGCTATCTGCATCAATAAAATTAAAGTGGGTATGATACAATGATGCATCAGGGTTTGATTTTACCAGGCGGTCTATAACCAGTAAAAAATCGGGATATAAAATATCATCATGGCCAATTAAAGTGATAAACTCATTCTTTTCAACAGCTTTTATCCTTCCCCAGTTTTCTTCAATTGACAACGATTTTTGTGTAGGAATTACTTTAATGCGACTATCATTTAATGACTGAAGCCATTCCAAAGTGCCATCTGTACTGCAATTGTCAAGTACTATAAAATTAAAGTCTGTATAGGTTTGAGCAAGAATACTATCAACACAAATTTTTACATAGTGTCCGCCATTTCGAACAGGAAGAATAATGCTGTATTTAGCCATGATTAATAATAAAAATAACCCAAAATCATTTTTTCATTTTATATTTCAATGCAACAAGCTGGTTATGCAAAACCGGAAACTTTCTCTTAATAAAATATTTTAATCGATATTTTTTCATGAAGTCAATTGAAAAAATTTCTTTTTCAGCTTTCAACAAACTCTCTCCTCCATCTTGAGCATATTTATGCAAAAATGCAAGATGAGAAACAACCCAGATACCTACAAAATTCTCCATGTGCTTTTTAATAACACTCCAATCATTTAAATAAGACATTTTGGAATTCAGGTATTGTGGAAAATTCCTTACTGCAGTTATCAGTTGTTCATTTTGGTGTCTTCCAAAGTTTTCATTATGTAATGTCTGGCATCCAAGGGATTTATTGATGATTAGGCATCCGGAATGCGATCCCATAATACTTATATAGGCATAATCCCCTAAAAATGGAGTTCCATAATCAGGTACACCTCCTCTTTCTATAAGTATATCTCTTTTTACCATACCAGTTGACCAGAGGTAATGTGGAAATATTTTAAAAGTAAATAAATCGTCTACAAATTGCACAGGCTCAAAAACTCCAATAAAATTAAAATCGTGATTATTAGACAAGCAGGTATTTGTTCCCACTTTAAGTCCATATAATTTACCAACTTCATGATGAGTACAAAACCAATCGCACCCACCTAAGTACATTCCATAACCCGGATATTTATTTTTGAGATTTACTAATGTTTCCAACATATCAGGATATACCGGATCATCATCTGTAATCATTACAATGTATTCCCCTTTTGACAATTCAATACTTTTATTGAAACTTTTTATCATTCCAATATTTTCAATATTAGGGGAATATCTCAATCTTATATCACCATTTGCTTTTACTATGTTTTCGGCACTACAATCGGGGTCATTATCACATATTACAATTTCAAAATTTTGAAAACTTTGTTTTAGGATAATCTCAAGTTGTTGCTTTAAAAATACGGGCCGTTTATATGTCGACATACAAAAGCTAACCAAAGGTGTTTCCATTGTCTCATTGCCCATTGTGCTTATTTTATTCTTTTAAGATACCCATCAGGAGCCACACTAATTAATAGTTTATTATTAATTGTATGATCTATTTCAAACTGCGGGTTATCTCCGATAAAACTATTCAATGCTGTCCACGGATTATCACCAACTCCCCATGGTCTTACATGGCCAGGTAAGTGATCTTCCGGTAGTTTTTCAACTATGGTATCATAAACAACCATGTAAGAATTCAAAGAAACAAATGGCGAATACATATTTAATTCAGCTAAAACATGGTCATGTGTATGATTAGAATCAAGGGTTACAAGAATAGTCTTTTTCCCTTCGGTATGCTTTTTAACTTCAGCTATAATTGCCGGGTCAATGGAAGAACCCTGGATCATTTTAATACGTTTAAACATTGGATGGCTTTCAATTTCTTTACGGTTATGGTCACGTATGTCTATATCAATTCCTAATATTTCTCCCTTTCCAATCAATTCCAGCATAGATGCATAAAAGATTAACGAACCTCCATGTGCAATACCCGTTTCAATAATCAGGTCTGGCTTAATATCCCAAATAATTTCCTGCATAGCAATCATATCCTGCGGATATTGGATAATTGGCCTGCCTAACCAGGTAAAATTATAAGAATACCGGGAAGAGATTGAAGCATTCATAAATGCAGATGCTGCACTCTTAAGCTTTTCATTACTTCCTTGTAATAAAATATTGTCTTCTTTTTTCTTTTTAAATATTTCTATTTCATTCATAATTTATAAACTTATTGTGTTTAAAATAATATCGTATTGTTTTAGTTGCTGCTTTATTTCCGCTTCGTAATTTTCATTCATTATTAAAATATTCTGTACGGGTTGCTGTAATAAAATATCAGGATGATAAATTGGATGACCGGTGCCTGCAATAAATTTATTCTGTTTGGCAGGATTAATGTCAATAATATATTGAATTGCTTTTTTGTCCCCATCAAGTAAATTTAGGAATGTAGACCCTTTGGCCCCGGCTCCCCAAACGGCAAATGAACCTGCATTCATCAATATGTCTTTGTATCCTTCTAATTTATTGTAAAATGCCGACGTATTATACCTGGTAAATTGTATATCAAAAGCAATTGTACTGCGTATTTTACTTAAATCGGCCCATAAATAAATGTACTGCCCGTTAAAGAAATTACCCGTCAAAGCATTTTCAAACACACTGCCTAAACTCTCTTCTGTAAAGTAATTACAGTGTTCATAAAAAATGTCCCAGAAAGCATTTTTATTCACTATCCAATCAAATGTTGGTACTTCAACAAATAAAAAACCATTGTAATCATTTGCTTTTGCTATGGTATGTAAAAACGAAAACGGCCTGGTGATATGCTCTAGAGTATGACGCATGATTATTACATCTGCCGCCATACCTTTTTTTGTCTCGTCAAAATATTCTTTTTTTATCCGTTCATTATTACCCTCGTATGTTGGGTCAAAACCCCAACAATCAATCCCTTCGTTTAGCATCATATCAAAAAAAACGCCTTTTCCACAACCTACTTCTATTACCTTTTTATTTTCAATACCAAACGATTTCAAAAGCTGCAAAACATTTGATAAATGATTCTTAAAGACCACTGAATTACTTTGTTCATTCTGGTAGTGTACATCATAATTCATAATATGTGGAGTG